>NZ_JBHWIJ010000112.1:15903-19373 GCF_042732255.1 Kitasatospora sp. NPDC059803
CGGCGCGCGCCCACTCCCCCCCTGTGTGGGCCGGCGCCCGGCCGGCCCGGGCGCCGCCCCCCCCCCCCCCACTAATAACCCCCCCGCGCGCCGGGACGACTGTCGAGTCGACCGGCCGCTCCTGCATGGCGAACCGACACAGTCCCAGACGAAGGAAGCCGTCCCGGACCTGAACCGACTGCCATGGTGAGCTCCCCGCGGCAGGAGCGCCGGATCAACCGGCCAGGTTGTCCTTCAGCCAAGGGGCGATCACGGCCATCGCCTCGCCGAAGCGCGAGATGGCGCAGTGGCCGGTGTCCGGGATCAGTTCGACCCGGGTGTCCCGGCGCCCCTCGAACACCAGGGTGTCGTCCAGTGGGACGTGGACGTCCTCAGTGCCGTTGACCACCAGCATGGGCCCGTTGGCGTCCTGGTCCAGCAGCGGGCGCAGGTCGAATGCCGCGAAGGCCTTCTCCAGCTCGGCCCCGCTCGGCGCGGCGTCGAAGCCCAGGGCGTTGCCGACGATGCCGTCCATGCCGAAGGCGAAGCCGCGACCGGGAGCGAAGGAGCGTTCCACCGGGCCACCGAGCACCACGGAGGCGTCCACCGCCCCCGTCAGTCCGGTCCGGGCGGAGTAGTAGCCGCCCATCGAGATGCCGAAGTGGCCGACCTTTCCGTTGCCGGCCGCGCGGGCAAAGGAGACCAGTCCGGCGATGACCTCGGCCCCACCGTCCGGGGTCATCGGCAGGTGGGCGGTCTCGCCGGTGCCGGGGAGGTCGAACAGCAGCAGCCGCGCCGGGAGGGTGAACGCGAGCTGCTCCCACATGCCGTGCAGGTCGGTCTTCCAGGAGTCCACGCCGCCGCTGGCCAGCACGACCGGCGCGTCGGCGGGCAGGCCGGGGGCGGCCATCAGGTGGATCGGCAGGGTGGCGTCGCCGCCGCGGTACGGGACGGTGACCATGCGGCGCTCGAACTCCACCGGGAAGCCGGGGGCCGCGAGGACGTACTGCCCGACCTGGCGGGCGAGCGCGGTTCGCTTCGGGTCGTCGGCGAGCGAGGGGAACTTGGCCCAGCCGTACGCCTGCGCGGCCAGACGGTGGCGCCCGGCCTCGGCGTGCCGGGCGGCGAGGGCGGACCACTCGTACACCCAGCTGCCGGGCCGGTCGGGCCACATCTCGGTGACGGCGGCGCGGACGGCGTCCACCTCATCGGCGGGGAGGCCGAGGGTCATCTGCGGGTAACGCTCGACGAACAGGTCCTGCGGGTCCAGGGGCCAGGTGAAGGACATAGTGGTGCCTCCTGCTGCACTTAAAGCCGGGACGCTTGCATTAACGACTATGCGCCCGAGCGACGCCTAATGCAAGCGATCTTGCGTTAATGTGGTGACCGAGGTGATCGACACATGACCGAAGAAGAGCCGGAGCCAACGCCGGAGCCGGCGCCGGAGCCGGAGCCGATCCGCCGCCGCCCGGGCGGCCGTGCCGCGCGCGTCCGCCAGGCCGTCCTGGCCGCCGCCGCGGAGGTGCTGGCCGAGGAGGGCATCGACCGGCTCAGCATCGCCGCGGTCGCGGCCCGCGCAGGGGTCAACGAGACCACGGTGTACCGGCGTTGGGGCAGCCGGGAGAAGCTCGTGCTGGACGCCATGCTCACCGGCAGCAACGAAGGCATCCCCGTCCCCGACACCGGAGCCGTCCGCACCGACCTGGCCGCCTTCGCCCGCGCGCTGGCCGAGTACCTCGCCACCCCGACCGGCCGCTCCGTCGCCCGGGCGGCCGCACTCAGCTCCGACGACCCCGACCTCGCCGAGGCCTGGCAGACCTTCTGGCAGTCCCGCCTCGACCAGGCCGGCGTCATCGTCAGCCGGGCCGTCGAACGCGGGGAACTCCCGACGGGCACCGACACGGCCCTGGCACTGGAACTGCTCTGCGCCCCACTCCAGACCCGCTGCCTGCTCGGCCACCGCCCGATCGAGCCGGATCTGCCGGAGCGCCTGACGGACATGGTGCTGAACGGCCTCCGAGGGACGACCTGAGAGGGACGGCCTGAAAGGGAGGAGCCAGGGAACCGCCCCGCGGCAAGGTGGTGTCAGCGAGGAGTCTCCGTTGCTGCGGGAGGCATCAGGCAGGGGGTCTTGAGCAGGAAGAGGAGAAGTCCTCCCTTCGTGGTCTCAACGGTGATCAGGTACCGACTCGACGCCTGGGATGCGTCGAGGACTGTGTCCACCTTGCCGTTGGCGCTCTCCCGATAGCCGTCGATCTTGAAGCCCTGCTGCTCAAGCATCGCGCGGACCTTGCGGACGGCCTCAGGATGCTGTTCGAGCGGGGTGGAGCTGTGGACCGCGTACGACAGCTTGTACCGGCCGTCCTTGACGACCTCGTCGTTCCTGCCGACACAGTCGCTGAAGATCGGCTCGACGCTGCCGGTGTCGAGGGTGATTCCAGCTGTCTGCGCCATGTACTCGGTCATGTGCTTGGCCCAGCCCTGGGCGTCCTGGCGGGCCTTGACCGGGAGAGGATCGCTGGGGCCCGGCGTGGACGCGCATCCTCCGAGGATCACGGGCAGGCAGAGCGCCAGCGCGGCAGCGCCCAGACGTCGGGCTCCGACACCGCGTGCGGCGGGTCGTGGAAGGGGGAGCGGCACAGTGAAGTTCCTTGCGGCCGGGACGGGGGTGAGCAACCGGAACAGCCGGGCCGGCCGTGGTTGCGGATCTCACCGACGGCGCGGGAGACCGTGGAGCGGGCGGTGCGTGGAGCTGGGCGAGCGCGGCGGCGTGCGGCCGCCGTCACGTCACGGGGCGAGGGTGCGTCGTCCTGGTCTGCGTCTGGCAGAGGTAGAACAGTTCGGGGTCGCCCTCATCAAGGCCGTGGAGAAGGCCGACCGCCCTCCACCCGGCTCGTTCCAGCAGCCGCTGCATGGGGTGGTTGGAGACGTTGGTTGAGGTGAACAGCTTCGGGGTCTCGCACGAGGCCGCTACGGCGTCCAGCAGCCGAAGGCCGACGCCTCTGCCACGGGCGGATGGCGCGACCATCAGCATCGTGACGAAGCCCTGATCGAAGAACGTGTACTCAACTACGCAGTAGCCGAGCAGGCCGGACGCACCGTCCGCTACGACCACCAGGCTCTGCCGGCACCACCTTCGGATACTCGCCACTCGCTCCCGGTCACCCGCAGCCGCGACCGAGTCGATACCTACCAGCGCGTCCGCTTCCGGCTCCCTGGCGCGACGCACAACGAATTCGCCGGGGTCCACTGCATCCATGGGGCCATGCTGTCAGTTCGCACCGAGAGCCTGCTCTGCCTCTGGCCTTCTGCTGCGGGCCAGGCCGCAAGCGGCCACAACGGCCCTGAACGGGCGGGGCTCGCTCCTGCTTCACCAGCCCAACGCCGAGACGGCGCCTCCGGACAACAGAACGGGGGGCGGGGGTCGTTGGTTTCGAAGCTACTGGGCAATGGTGATCGGGGGGTGGGGGTGCGACCCCCCCCGCGCGACG
>NZ_JBHWIJ010000112.1:19383-24768 GCF_042732255.1 Kitasatospora sp. NPDC059803
TGTTCTGTGGCCCCCCCCCCCCCCCGTTCATATGTGCGCGAGGGGGGAGTTGAACCCCCACGCCCTTTCGGGCACTGGAACCTGAATCCAGCGCGTCTGCCTATTCCGCCACCCGCGCATCTGGGTGATGTGGAATAGCTTAGCCCATCCGCGGGGGTGCTCCGAACCAGGTGGGAGGGTCAGTAGCTGAGCTGCTCGACGATCCAGTCGACCAGCACGCGGGAGACGTGGCTGTGCTCGGTGTTGGCGTCGTCGAACTTCACGGCGTCCAGGTGGCCGTTCTCCAGGGCGGCGTCGGTGATCGCGGCGGCCGGGTCGACGTCCCACTTCACCGGGTCGAAGTCCAGCGCCACCGCACTGACGGCCGGCACGAAGGTGCCGCTGCGGTAGTCCTCGGAGATCTTCGCCTTGAGCGCGTCCGCGACCTTGCCGAAGGAGTCCAGGGTCCCGCCGGGCACGGCGTCCAGCGCCGGGACGTCGCTGGTGGTGCTGCGGCGCACAGCCAGGCCGAGGTGCATGCCGCCGATCCGCTGCTTGTCGCCCTTGTTCGGCTGGAAGCGGGCCGTGGCGCTGGCGATCAGCGCCTGCCAGTCGAAGGCCACCTCGCCCGCCGGCAGCGGGAGACCGGCCCCGTCGCGGCGGCCGTTGGAGACGCCGAGCTTGCGCGGGATCTGCGGGAAGTTGCCGACCCGCGCGAGATCGGCGAGGAACTCCTTGCGCAGGTCGCTGGAGGTGGCCACCGGGCCGGAGTACTTGGCGTTCTCGACCCACGCCCAGAGCAGTTGCTGAGCGGCGGGGCTGCGGATCAGGTCGGCCTGCTTGACGCCGTCCGGCCCGGCCGGGGTGTAGTCCTCGAAGAAGTACGCCATCTGCTGGAGGACGAGCGGGATCCAGGCACCGTTGTGCGGCGAGTCGAAGGAGAGGTACGTCCCCGTCTGGTGGTCCATCCGCTCGGTCTCCAGCTTGGCGAGCGCGTAGCGGGTGATGATGCCGCCCATGCTCACCCCGCCGACGGTCAGCCGCTCGTCACCGATGCGCTCCGCGATGGACCGGAAGACGGCGTCGATCACGACCCCGGCGTTGGCCTGGATGTGGGTGTGCCGCTCGGTGAAGCCGATCAGCACGATGTCGTAGCCCCGGCTGAGCAGTTGGTCGAAGAGGCCCGGTCCACCGTCGGCGGCGGTGCTGAAGTAGGCGAACAGGCCGGGGAGGTCGCTCGGGCCGTAGTTGAAGCCGTCCGCGAAGAGGAAGGGCTTGCGCAGGCCGATCTTCGGGTTGGCGTAGTAGACCGCCGCCTGCCCGGTCGCCGTCTGCCCCTTGTACGGCGAGCCGGTCAGCTCCCACGTCACGTCGGCGTCGCGGCCGGCCCGCTCGCCCGACAGCGCGCTGGTGAACCAGGCGCCGGGCGAGATCGAGTTGGCAATCTCCGCCAACTCGGCCTTGGTGGGCTCCGCCTGACCTTCCTTGAGGGCCGTCAGGGCAACGTCGATACGGGGTTCTTGTGCCATGGAGGTACCGCCTCGGTCGATGCGAGCAGGTCATGTGCGCACAGTGATCGACCGTAGTGGCCTGGTTACTCAAGGCACCACCGACGCACCGGAACTGATCGAAATCGTTCGGGTGCGACAGGGGATGACCGGCTAGAGCAGGAGCTCGCCGGCCCGGACAGCGGCGATGAAGGAGTCCCAGGAGGCGGCGGGGAAGACGAGGGCCGGGCCGTCGGGATCCTTCGAGTCACGCACCGGGACGGCGTCGGGAAGGAAGCCGGGGGCCACCTCGATGCAGTTGCCTCCGTTGCTGCCGCTGTAGCTGCTCTTGCGCCAGGTCACCATCGCCAGCTCCTCGGAGGTCTTACGTCGGGAAGTCGCCCTCGCGGACTGCCCGCACGAAGGCTTCCCAGGCGACGGCCGGGAAAACGAGGGCCGGGCCGTCGGGGTCCTTCGAGTCACGCACCGGGACCGCGTCGGGAAGGAATCCGGGGGCCACCTCGATGCAGTTGCCACCGTCATCGTGGCTGTAGCTGCTCTTGCGCCAGGCGAGGGCGACCTCGATGCAGTCGCCGCCGTTGCCGCCGCTGTAGCTGCTCTTGCGCCAGGTCAACACAGCTGCCCCCTTGGAGACTTACGCCGGAAAGTCGCCCTCACGGACGGCCGACACGAAGGCTTCCCAGGCGACAGCCGGGAAAACAAGGACCGGGCCGTGCGGGTCCTTGGAGTCACGTACGGGGACGAGGCCTGGGAATCCGGGGGCCGCCTCGATGCAGTCGCCGCCGTTGCTTCCGCTGTAGCTGCTCTTGCGCCAGACCGTCGAGTCGAGCTCGTTCCTCGTCATCCCTGAACCCTTCCAGCGCGTCGGCGATCAGCGCGAGCGAGTCGGCTACTGGCAGTGCCGCCTCGTGGAGCAGATCATAGCTCCACCGATGCCGCACAACGATCGCCGGATCATCGCTGGAGTGCCCGCGATCGAGGCTCTCGGAGTAGACGCAGGTGCGGCCATCGGGCATCTCCAGCATCACCATGGACTTGTCAGCATTGGCCGGTCGACGCGTGAATGGCACAACCTGGACGATCACGTTCGGAAGTCTCGACACGTTCAGCAGGTGCTGCATCTGCCGCCTCATCACCTTTGGTCCGCCGACGACAGTTCGGATGGCGCTCTCGTCCAGAATCACCAACAGAGTCGGCCCATCCGACTCCAGGAACCGTCGCTGCCTCGCCAATCGAGCCGCCGCTCGCTCTTCGATGACTTTGGGCTTCCCAGCCGCATCACTGACCGCCAGGACTGATTCGGCGTATTCGCGACACTGCAAGAGGCCGTGCACGACGGCCAGCTGGAAGATCCTTGCAGCCACGGCCTCGGATTCCATGTCGACATGACTTTGAAACCAGTCCGGATGTTCAATCCCGGCGTTCCAGTCCACCCTCCCCCAGAGCCGCTTCAGCGCACCGCCCGTGTTGAGCAGTTCATCGGCCTTCTCCACCATTTCCGGCGGCATGCGGCGCTGACCGGTCTCGTACCGGGTGATGTTCGTCCGGCTGCAGTGCAGCAGCTTGCCCAGCTCTTCCTGGGTGTAGCTGGCCAGCTCCCGGTAGAACCGCAGCTCCTCGCCGAACAGCTCGGCCGAACTGGCCGTCAACTCCCGCTTGAACCGCCGATGTGCCACAGCCGGCCCCCTCACGCACCACGTGCCCCTGGCACCCGATTTCGACCATCACCGTACCTCTGGACACTCGATGATTGACACCAGAGCGCAATCATTCGCATGCACAGCGTGATTGCGCACTACCCTCGCGCTCCCCCATCCGCCCCCCGAGGTGCCCCGCCATGCTCAAAATCCGTACCGCCCACCGCCCCCGCCCGTTCGCGGCCCGCCTGGACTCCCGCACCGAATCCACCCCCATCGCAAGGCAGTTGCTCCGCGCCTACCTCGCCGCCCTCCCCACCGGCGACCGCTACCGCGACACCGCCGAACTCCTCCTCGGCGAACTCTTCGCCAACGCCGTCCAGCACACCGCCGACGCCCCCACCGACCGCCTCATCGAAATCCGCTTCGCCCTCGCCAACGACCGCCTCCGGCTCGAAGTCCACGACGCCGGCACCGGCCACCCCTCCCTCCACACCCCCACACCCGACGACGAACACGGACGCGGCGTCCTCCTCGTCAACGAGCTGGCCGAGAAGTGGGGCTGCTGCCCCCGTGCCGGCGGGGTCGGCAAGTTCGTCTGGGCGCTGATCGCCCCCGCACCCACCCCCACGCCCGCCACCCTCCTCACCGTCTGAACAGGCACCCACCATGCGACTGCCCCTCACCGCCCGCCACCTGTTCGACACCGGCTCCACCCCCGCCGACACCTACGCCACCCTCGCCCGCCACACCCGCGAACCCCTCCGCTCAGCCCGCGCCGTCTGCACCGCCCTCGGCATCCCCGCCGCCGAAACCCAACGCCGCCTCAACGACTGCTACGACGCCCTCCTCGCCACCCCCCGCCCCGGCACCGAGAACGACACCGGCGAACTCCTCGAAGCCCTCGGCGTGTTCGACATCCCCAAGACCCCCGACGACCGCGACCTCGCCATCATCGAACTCCTCACCACCGCCATCGACGCCCACGGCAGCATCCGCGCCGGCCACCAACACGGCCTCACCCGCTGGTTCACCACTGGCAACCTCACCACCGCCTACCTCTCCCTCACCACCACCCAACCCCACCCCACCACCGGCAACCCCACCCACTACTGGACCACCCTCACCACCGCCGGCGAACTCCTCACCACCACCACCCCCGACCCCCGCATCAAACCCGCCCTCACCCACTGCCGCACCCAAGCCCAAGCCCAAGCCGCACATTCGTGACGAGCGGGCTATGGCTTCACGTCCCACCGCCCCAACTCGTCCGAGACGCCCCATCGGAGAGATCCGACAGGCCGCCGCAGCCCAACTCGCTTGCGCCCCGGCAGACATCCCCGGCAATGTCCACCCGCCGACCGCCCAATGAGCATCTTCCAGCCCGAAATGGCCGGCCGCCCGGGTACGTATCTCGTTCACCAGGGTCAGGGCCTGCCACCAGGGCCGCAGTGGCCTGATTCTGCCTAGATGAATGATGCCAAGGGCTCGCTGGCGCGCATGACATGAAGCGAGGGAGTCCAGAGATCGGCATCGCGCCCCGGCTCAGTGATGCCGAGCTGGTCACCCTCCCCGTGATGCAGGCCCTTCTCGGCTTCACCTCCGAGCGCCGGTGGATCCGCCACGCCGATGCCCACCTGCGTCATCCCTTCCCGTACCTGCTCGGGCAGTCGGGCTACAAGCGGCGGTTGCGCAAGGCCGCCGACCTGATCGCACAGGTCAACCGGCTGCTGGCGACCGACACCTCGCTGTGGACCGACACCGTGTGGGTCGTCGACTCCACACTGGTGGAGTGCGGGCGCTCCCGCGAGACGGCCAAGCGCTCCGACCTGGCCGGATGGGCCGAGTACGGCTACTGCGCCAGCCACTCCCGGTTCTTCTGAGGCCTGCGCCTGCACCTGGTGTGCACCCTGCACGGGCTGCCCGTCGCCTTCGCGCGGCGGTGGCGCGCGCGGGGACTGCTGGCCGAGTTCCACGACCGGATGGGGGGCATGGTCCGCGAGGACGCCGGCCGCGACCCGGAGCCGACCGCCGCGGTGATCGACGCGCAGTGCCTGCGCGCGGCGGCCACGGTGCCGGCGTCCTCACGCGGATACGACGGCGCGAAGAAGGTCCCCGGGCGCAGGTGACGGTGGGCTCGGCGTTCGGTTAGGTCCTGTCCGGTCGATCTTGGCGGATCAGCCCGCGGCGTTGGGCGCCCGGCTGGGCGTGCGCCCGAATCGTCCTCGTTTTGGAGGTTCTTGGGGGAGTGGGGCGTGGGT
>NZ_JBHWIJ010000113.1:0-4860 GCF_042732255.1 Kitasatospora sp. NPDC059803
GCGCCCCCCGCGCGCCCCGCCGCCCCCCCCCCCCCCGGCGCGCGGGCCGGCCCGCCCCGGGCCCCCCCCCCCCGCCGCCCCGCGCCCGGCGTCGTCCCCCGGGTCGGCGCCCACCGCCCGCCGCCGCAGCGCCGACCAGCGGCGCCGGACCGCCTCCGGCGCGGCGGTCGGGTCCGGCGCGGGCCGGCGCACTGTGGCGCGTACGGCCGTGCGGAGCCCGGAGCCGGCGGCCAGGGCCGCGTCCACCACCACCGCCGCGACCAGGGCGGCGAGCTCCGCCGCCCGTTCGGGCAGCGGCAGCCGGTGCAGGGTGGTGGGCAGCGGCGAGAGCCGGCCGAGCAGCCGGTCGCGTTCCTCGGGGCGCACGCTCAGCCACACCACTAACCGGTGTGCCTCCTCGCGCTCCTGCGGGCTGAGCCCGTCGCCGCCCCGCCGACCGCCGCCGACGGTGCGGGCGGCACGGTCCACTTCGGCCAGGACGTCCGGGAGTTGGGCCAGGGCGAGCAGTCGGGAGCAGTGTTCGCCGGAGCACTCGGGGTGGAAGCAGTCGTAGCGGGCGGCGACGGCCGGGGCGCCGACCCGGACCAGTGCGTCGATGAACGCGGCGCCGTCCGGTTCGGTGGCGATGCGTTCCAGCCCGGGGGTGTCGATCGGGCGGTCGAGGTAGTAGGGGGTGGCGGAGGGGGCGAAGGCGGCGCCGAAGGCGAGCACCGCGAGGGCGGCCACGGCGTCGCGGCGGGAGCCGGGAGCCCGGGCGACGTCGGTCAGGTGGTGCAGGTCGAAGACGTTGTCCTGGACGTCGTCGCGCAACCAGTCGCGCAGCCGCTCCGCTCCCCCGGCGGAGAGCCAGCGGGCCGCGTCGCCGGAGCGCCGGAGCAGGACCTCGGCGAGCTTGGCCGGGTCGGTGAAGGGGGATCCGAAGAAGGTGATCGGCCGGTGGGTGCGGCCGGTGTCGGCCCGGGCCTGTCGCCGGACCACCGCGGGGCTGCCGCCGGCCAGCCAGCTGCGGACCTGCGGGGCGGTCCAGCGGTCCTCCGGGTTCTTGGTGAACAGCCCTTGAAGGAGCAGCAGTTGGCGGGGGTCGGCGAGGGCCGAGAGGTCGACCTCGTCCCCCAGGACCAGTTCCAGTTGCAGCACCTCGTCGCTGATCAGCAGGCCGTCCGCGCCGAGGAAGCGGGGGCGGCCGGTGAACAGCTCGTACAGGACGTTGCCGAGCGCCCACCAGGGCCCGGCCTCGTGGTTGCGGCCGGCCAGGAGCTCGGGGGCCATGTACGGGATGGTGACGATCGTCTCGGGCGTGAAGCGGCGGCTGGCGGTGAGCCGGGCGACACCACCGAAGTCGGCTATCACGAACTCCCCGGGCTCGCGGCCGGGGCGGACCAGGACGTTGGCCGGCTTGAAGTCCAGCGGGTTGCGCTCGATCCGCCGTTGCCAGAAGTCGAGCAGGGCGACGAGCTCGTAGACGATCCGCTCGGCCTCCCGCCGGTCGGTGTGCCGGCCGCGCTTGCGAAGTTCGGCGAAGTGGTCGGCGAGGGTGACCGGCAGGTACTCCATGGCCACCCAGTCGAGTTCGGCGCCGTGGTGGCCGACCCGGCCGAAGGCGACGATGTGCGGGACGTGGCGGCGGTAGTCGTCGTTGCGCAGGTAGCCGAGCAGGTCGGCGTCCATGGCGTGGCCGGCGGTCGTCACCTTCACCGCGGCCTCGCCGCCGCCGTCGGTGCGCCGGACGTGCCAGACGGTGCCCTCGGTTCCGGAGCCGGCCACTCCGAGCGGGGCGAAGCGGCCGCGCAGGGCGTCGGGGAAGGCGCCCGCGAACCGTCCGCCGGTGGGCCCCGCACTCTCCGACACCCCACCCCCCGGTATCCCACCCTCCGGTATCCCGCCCTTCGACACCCCGCCCACGGGGCCCTCGCCGCTCCGACTGGGCCCGGGGCCGACGTTGTCGGCCCAGCCGGGGGCGGCGGCGCGCCCGGTGCCCGCACGCCGCTGGACCTTGGTCGGGGCCTCCGGGTCGACCCGCTCCGGCGCGGCCCGCTGGACCCTGGTCGGCGCCTCCGGGTCGAAGCGGGCCCCGCCGTCCGGCTCCCGCCCGGTCGCGGCATCGGGGTCCGTCCGGGTGCGCGGGACGGCGCCGAGCCGGGACGGCCGGTCCGGTACGACACCGAGGCGCCGCCCCCACGGCCGCCGGTCCACCCTGGTCGAGGGCTCGGGCCGGGGCCCGGGGCCGCTCTCCGGCCAGGGGCCTCGTCGGTCGTCGTCGGCCGGGCCGGCATCCTCCGGTGTGGCCATGGCGGCGCTCTCCTCCCCGCTTCCCGGGGCCGGCGCGGGGCCGTAGCCACGCACCACACGGCCCCGGGTGGTGATTTTGACGCGCCATCATCCCGCATGGTGGGCCGTGGTGTTGGCCGATTTTCCGGAACGCGACCGAGCGGTTGCACGACCGCCGCCGAACGCCACCGCGGGCCTTCCCCACCTGCTCGGCCCCTACCCCCTGACGGCCCCGACGCGTCAGCCCCCGACCGGGCGTCCCCGGGGCTCCTCGGCGATCCGGCGGGCGATCTCGGCCGGCCGCACCGGGCGACCGAAGTGCCAGCCCTGCGCCCAGTCGCAGCCGATGGTCCGCAGCCGTTCGGCGTCCTTGCGGGTCTCCACGCCCTCGGCGGTGACGGTCAGCCCGAGCGCGTGCGCCATCGACACCAGGCCGCTGACGATCCGCCACCCGGTGGACTCGTCCTTCTCCGGGTCGTGCAGGTCGCCGACGAAGGAACCGGCGATCTTCAGCCCGGAGACCGGCAGGTCGCGCAGGTACGCGAGGTTGGACCAGCCGGTGCCGAAGTCGTCCACGGCCAGCGACACGCCGAGGTCCACCAGCCCGTGCAGGGTGCGCAGCGCCTCGTCCTCGGGCCCGACCACGGTCGACTCGGTGATCTCCAGCTGCAGCCGGGCCGGATCGAGTCCGGTCGCATCCAGGATCCGGCCGAGGTCGGTGACGAGCGCCGCGCTGCGCGCCTGGCGGACCGCCAGGTTGACGTTCAGCTGCGGCGCGGCGTCGCCGAACCGCTTGACCCAGTCCGCGGCCTGGCCACAGGCCTGCTCCAGCACCCAGCGGCCGAGCGGCATGATCAGCCCGGTCTCCTCGGCAGTGGTCACGAACTCGTCCGGGCCGAGCACGCCGAGCTGCGGGTGGCGCCAGCGCACCAGCGCCTCCACCGCGGCCAGCTGGCCGTCCGCCAGCGCGTACAGCGGCTGGTAGTCGATGAAGAACTCGCCCCGGTCGAGGGCGGCCGGCATCCGCACCGACACCGCGTAACGGCTGACCGCGCGGGCGTTCTCCTTGGGGTCGAACAGTGTCCAGCGGCCGCGGCCGGCCTCCTTGGCCCGGTACAGCGTCAGGTCGGCGGCCCGCACGGCCGCGCCCGGGGTGGTGGTGGACACCCGCCGCTCCAGCACGCCGACGCTCGCGCCCACGGCCAGCTTGTGGTCGCCGATCAGCACCGGCCCGGCCAGCGCCTTGAGCACCGTCTTCGCCGCCGCGACGGCCTCCTGCTCGCCCCGGCAGTTCTCCAGCAGCACCACGAACTCGTCGCCGCCGAGCCGGGCCACCAGGTGGCCGAGCGGGTTGAGCGCGGCCTTCAGCCGGGCCGCCACGGCGGACAGCAGCTCGTCCCCGGTGTCGTGGCCGAGGCTGTCGTTGACCACCTTGAAGCCGTCGAGGTCGACGTAGCAGAGGCCGAACCTGGCGCCCGGATCCGGATCCTCGAACAGCTTCTCCAGCCGCTCGAAGAAGGCCGCCCGGTTCGGCAGGCCGGTCAGCGGGTCGTGGGTGGCCTGGTGGCGCAGCCGCTCCTGGAGCCGGTAGCGGTCGGTGACGTCCTCCAGCATCGCGACCTGGTACTGCGGGACGCCGTCGTCGTCGCGGATCAGCGAGACGGTCAGATGGGTCCAGACCACCTCGCCGTCCTGGCGGTAGTACGGCTTGTCGAACTGGAAGTAGTCCCGCTTGCCGCTGATCAGCTCCTCGTACGCCTCCCACACGCCCGGGGTGTCCTCGGGGTGGACGAGGTCGCCGACCCGGCGGCCGGTCATGTCCTCCGGGCTCGCGCCGAACAGCTCCTGGAGCGCCTTGTTGACCGCCAGGATGTTGCCGTCGGTGTCGCCGATGCCGATCCCGATGGCCGCGCTCTCGAACAGCGCCCGGAACCGGGCCTCGGAGTCGCGCAGCGCCCGCTCGGCCTCCTTGCGGGCGGTGTCGGCGGCGGTGCGGATCGCCTCCTGCTCCCGCAGCGTGCGCTCGCGCAGGGCGGCGGCCCAGCCGGCCGCGAAGGCGCCGGTCAGGGCCGGGCCGCGGTCGTCGCCGAGCGGCTGCACCTGGAGCAGTTCCACCGCCCGGGCCAGCACCACCGGGTCGGTGAAGTGCGCGTCGACCAGTTCCGCGCCGGCCTGCTCGGCCAGCCGGGGCTCGAACGGCTCGCCCAGCTGCGCGCGGTGGAGCAGGGCGGCGGTGCGGGCGGTGAGGCGGCCGAGCAGCCCGGGGTCGACGGCCGTGCCGTGGTCGGCGGAGAGCAGTCGCGCCCAGGCCTCGTGGAACCGCTCGGCGCTGGCGGCGACCGGGGCGGCGCTCATGCGTCCGCCCGGGTGCGTGCGGTCACCGCTGCGGGGTGGCCGCCGCAGACGGCGGCGGTCCGGGCGGGGGGCGCAGTGGTCCGGGCAGGGGACGCAGTGGTCCGCGCGGCGGGCACGGCGGGGGGTGCGGCGGGCGGGGGGGGGGGGGCCCCCCCCGCGGGCCCCGCCCCCCCCCCCCCCCCCCCCGCGGGGCCCCCCCCCCCCCCCCCCCCCCCCCCCCCCGCGGGGGGGCGGCGC
>NZ_JBHWIJ010000113.1:4870-24765 GCF_042732255.1 Kitasatospora sp. NPDC059803
GCGCCGCGCCGGGGCCGCTGGGGGCGGGGCGGGGGGCCGGGGGGGGGGACGGGCGGCCGTTGCGGGGTCCCCGGGGCGCTCGGGCACTCGCCCGATCCGTCCGCTCAAGGGCGGAACCCCACGCCCGCCACCCCGGTCATCCGCTCGGGGTGCTCGCCGACCGTCTCCGGCTGGTCCGGGCGCCACTGCGGCAGGTAGACCACGCCCGGTTCGACCAGCTCGAAGCCGGCGAACATCCCGCTGATCTGCTCGTGGGTGCGCATGGTCAGCGGGGTCGGCGTCCTGCGGTAGAGCTCCTGGTGGTCCTCCGCCTGGTCCGGTCGGCCCTCCAGGGAGGCGTGCGAGAGGACCAGCGCGCTGCCGGGCGGGAGCGCGTCACGGAGCGTGCCGATGAGCTTCCACGGGTCCTCGTCGTCGGTGACGAAGTGCGCGACGGCGACCAGCAGGACGGCCACCGGCTCGCCCTGCGCCAGCAGGGCGGCCACCTCGGGGCGGGCCAGCAGGTCGTGGATGTCGCGCAGGTCGGCCTGGACGACCTCGCTGCCGGGGTCGTCCTCCAGCAGCAGGCGGCTGTGCGCGACGGCGACCGGGTCCCGGTCCACGTAGAGGACCGTCGCCTCGGGGCGGATCGCGCGGGCGATCTCGTGCACCGCGCCGAAGGTCGGGATGCCGGAGCCGATGTCCAGGAAGCGGGTGACGCCGCGCTCGGCCAGGAAGGACACGGCCCGCCGCAGGAAGGCCCGGTTGGAGCGCATGATCTGCGGCAGCTCCGGCCACAGGGCCATCGCCTTGCGCGCCATCTCCCGGTCGACCTCGAAGTTGTGCGAGCCCCCCAGGTAGTAGTCGTAGACCCGCGCGGCGTTCGGTTTGTCCAGGTCCGTGCCCTCCGGTACCCAGCTCGGTCGCCGCATGCCTGTGACTCCTTCACTCCGTTTTCCGGGGATGCAGTGCCTCGCGACAGCTGCTGTGACAGACGAGACTACAAGCACACAAGATCCTCCCCTGCACCCCGAACGGCCGCAAGCGGAACACCTCCCTCCTGGCATGCGACGTTTACGGAGCGTTCGCCGCCCGTCTCACCGGCACCGGTCGCGTCGACAGCCGGGCCACCGTAGGGCCCGGGTGTCGGCGAGGGAACCCGACCGAAACGGGCCGGCTCCGGACCGGAGCGTCCTAGGGTGGGGCGCGTGGACCCCAACCACTACCGTTTCCGGGGCACGTGGCGACTCGCGGCGCCGGCGCCCGACGTGTACTCGGCACTGGAGGACGTACGGAGTTACCCGCTGTGGTGGCCCGAGGTCCTCGAAGTCCGGCAGACCGGCGAGGAGTCCGGGGACCTCGTGGTGCGCGCGCTGCTGCCGTACCGGCTGGTGATCCGCCTGGAGACCCGACGGCGCGACCCGGCCGCCGGAGTGCTGGAGGCGGCCATGCGGGGCGATCTCACCGGGTGGTCACGGTTCACCGTCACCTCGGACGGGCCGGGCAGCCGCGTGCTCTTCGAGGAGGACACCCGCCCCGGCAAACCCCTGCTGCGCCGCCTCGCGCTGCCCCTGCACCCGCTGTTCCGGGCCAACCACGCGGTGATGATGCGCCGGGGGCGGCGGGGGCTGGCGGCGCACCTGGGCAGCGGGGGCGGGCCGGCGAAGAGGTGACCACACGGCCGGTGGCGGCCAGGACCCGTCCGGCTCTAGCGTGGCGGCGCACCCCCGACCACCGGAGGCCGTCATGCCCACCACCGCACCGGACGCGTTCGGCTTCGCGGCCCCCTTCGACCGGACCGGGACGGGCAGCAGCAAGTGGGCCCGCGCGGGGGCGCCCGGGGTGATCGCGATGGGCCTGGCGGACATGGACCTGCCCGGGCCCCCGGCCGTGGCCGCCGCGCTGGAGCGCCGGGCCCGCCACCGCGCGTACGGGTACACGGTGTGCGACCCGGCCGGGCGGGCACTGGTGGCCCGCTGGTACCGCTCGCGGCACGGCGTCGAGGTGGATCCGGACTGGGTGCTGCTGCTGCCCTGCGGCCCGCGCACCGCCCTGCGCCTGCTGCTGGAGACCGTGCGCCCGCAGGCGCCGGTGCTGTTCCCGACGCCGGAGTGGGGCGGCTTCGCCCAACTGTGCCGGGCGGCCGGCCTCCCGTACCGGGAACTGCCCCTGGCCGTCGGCCCGGACGGCTACCGGCTCCCGGACGGCCCGCTCCCCCACCCGGCCGGAGCCGTTCTGCTGAGCAGCCCGCACAACCCCTCCGCCCGGGTCTGGCCGACCGCCGAACTGCGGTCCCTCGCCGAGCGGGCGGCGGAGGCCGGCGCGCTGCTGGTCTCGGACGAGGTGCACGGCGATCTCACCCACCCCGGGTACGTCCACCCGGTGGCGGTGGCCACCGTCGACGCGGCGCTCCGGCCCCGGGTGGTCACGCTGAACTCGGTCGGCAAGACCTTCAACTGCTCCGGCCTGCCGAGCAGTTTCGCGCTCGTCCCCGATCCGGGCCTGCGCGCCCGGTTCACCGAGGTGCTGGCCGGCTTCGGCCTCTGGGAGGGCGGCCTGCTGGAGCAGACCGTCCAGCGGGCGGCGCTGGCCGAGGGCGGGCCGTGGCTGGACGCACTGCTCGCCCACCTCGCCGCCGCCCGCGCCCGGCTCACCGGCCGGCTGGGGCCCGCCGTCCGCTCCGCGCCGCAGTCCTCCTACCTGCTCTGGCTGGACGCCGCCGCCCTGGGGCTGCCGCCGGACGGGGCCCGCCGGGCGCTGCTGGAGCGCTGCGGCCTGGAGGCCTCGGACGGCGCCGAGTTCGGCCCCGGCGGCCGGGGCGGGCTGCGGCTGAACTACGCCCTGCCGGGCCCGGTGCTGGACACCGTCCTGGAGCGCCTCGACCGACGGTGACCGAACCGCCGGGGCACCCCGCCCGACGCCCGCGCGCCCTCTGCTCACCGACGTCCCTCAACGCTCCCGCCCGGCACCCCGCGCACGCCCGGAAAGCCGCCCCGGATCCCCGGATTCACCCGATCGCGCCACCCCTGACCTGCAGAAACGAACGTTCACACGATATTTGCGAAGCGCCCCCGCATGCTCCGTAGCAGACTGGGCAGGGTAGTTCGGGCCGCAATCCTGACCCCGAGGATGGTAAGTCCGGTGATACCGACATCCCGCACCACTCCGCCCGACCGGCAGAGCCCCCCAGCGCCCCCGCCGGGGGTGACCCCGCTGACCGAGTCGGGGGCGCTCAGCCACGTGTCGGGCGTCTGCTTCAAGATCGGACCGCCCCGGCTGGTGGGCGTCGAGGTCGAGTGGTTCGTCCACGACGACCGATGTCCCGGTAAGCCCGTCCGACCGGAACTGGTCCACGCCGCACTGGAGTCGCTGCCACTCGGCGGCCCGGACGGGGCCTCGCTCCCCTCCGGCTCGCGGCTCACGCTCGAACCCGGCGGGCAGGTCGAGCTCAGCTCCCCGCCCGCCACCGGCCTCCTGGCCTGCGTCGAGGACACCCGACGCGATCTGACCGCCCTGCGGGCCGCCTTCGCGGCGCAGGGCCTGCGCCTCACCGGCACCGGGACGGACCCGCTGGCCCGCCCCCGCCTGATGGTCCTGGACCACCCCCGCTACCTCGCGATGGAGCGGTTCTTCGACTCCGCCGGCCCCTGGGGCCGGATCATGATGACCGGCACGGCCTCGGTGCAGGTGTGCCTGGACGCCGGCGACGCGGGTGGCCCGCACGCGGTGGAGCGCCGCTGGCGGCTGACCCACCTGCTCGGCCCGGTCCTGGTCGCCGCCTTCGCCAACTCCCCGCTGCTGGACGGCAGGCCGACCGGTCACCGGTCCACCCGGCAGACCGTCTGGTCCCGGATGGACCCGACCCGCACGCTCGCCCCGGAGCCGGACCACGGCGACCCGCGCGAGGCCTGGGCGCAGTACGTGCTGGACGCCGAGGTGCTGTGCGTGCGCCGCCCGGAGGGGCTGCCGTGGACGGCCCCGCCCGGCCTGACCTTCCGCGACTGGGTCCGCGGCGGCGGTGAACGCCCGCCCACGCTGGCCGACTTGGACTACCACCGGACCACCCTGTTCCCGCCGGTGCGCCCGCGCGGCCACCTGGAGCTGCGCATGATCGACGCCCAGCCCGGGGACGGCTGGGTCGTACCCACCGCCCTGGTCACCGCGCTGCTGGACGACCCGCTGGCCGCCGAGGCCGCGCTCGCCGCGCTGGAGCCGCTGGACCGCCCGGACGGTCCGCGCCCGCCGCGCAGCGACGTCTGGCGCCGGGCCGCGACGCTGGCCGTCGCCGATCCCGAGCTGCGCCGCGCCGCCCTGACCTGCTTCGCCGCCGCCGACGCCGCGCTGGGCCGCCTGCCCGGCGCCGGACGGCTGCGCGCCGCCGTCGCCGAGTTCGCCGAGCGCTACCCCGCGCGCGGCCGCTGCCCCGCCGACGACCAGCTGGACGCCCTGCGCTCCGGCACCCGACGCACTCCTCCGGAGGAGGCCGCACCATGACCGACGTCCGCCCCCCTGCCGCCCCGGCGGCGGGCACCGAGGAGTTGCGCGAGACCATCGCGGCCGAACTGCTGGCCGCCCGCGCCCGCACCGCCGCGCTCACCGACTGCGTCGAGGACGGCGACCTCACCGCCCAGCACTCGCCGTTGATGTCCCCGCTGGTCTGGGACCTGGCACACATCGGCAACCAGGAGGAACTCTGGCTGCTGCGCAACGTCGGCGGCCGCGACCCGATGCACCCGGAGATCGACCCGCTGTACGACGCCTTCCAGCACCCCCGGGCCGAGCGGCCGAGCCTGCCGCTGCTGGCGCCCGCCGAGGCCCGGGCGTACGCGCACGAGGTGCGCGGCCGGGTGCTGGACCTGCTGGCGGCCAGTCCGCTGGAGGGGGCGCCGCTGCTGGACGCGGGGTTCGCGTTCGGGATGATCGCCCAGCACGAGCAGCAGCACGACGAGACGATGCTGATCACCCACCAGCTCCGCACGGGGGAGCCGGCGCTGGCCGCTCCCCCGCCGCCGCCCGCCCCGGCGGACGCGGCCGCGCTGCCCGCCGAAGTGCTCGTCCCCGCAGGGCCGTTCACCATGGGCACCGACACCGAGCCGTGGGCGCTGGACAACGAGCGCCCCGCGCACGTGGTCGAGCTGCCCGCCTTCCTGCTGGACACCACGCCCGTCACCAACGCCGCGTACCAGCGGTTCATCGCGGACGGCGGCTACGACGAGCCGCGCTGGTGGACGCCCGAGGGCTGGGAGCACCGGCGGCGGGCCGACCTGACCGCCCCGCTGTTCTGGCGCCTGGACGGCGGCCAGTGGCTGCGGCGCCGGTTCGGCGCGGTGGAGCCCGTCCCGGCGGACGAGCCCGTCCTGCACGTCAGCTGGTACGAGGCGGACGCCTACGCCCGGTGGGCCGGACGGCGGCTGCCGACCGAGGCGGAGTGGGAGAAGGCGGCCCGGCACGACCCGGCGAGCGGCCGCTCCCGCCGCTACCCGTGGGGCGACCAGACCCCCGGAGCCGAGCACGCCAACCTCGGGCAGCGGCACCTGCGCCCGGCCCCGGCCGGCGGCTACCCGGCGGGCGAGTCCCCGTACGGCGTACGGCAGTTGATCGGCGACGTGTGGGAGTGGACGGCCAGCGACTTCCGCCCCTACCCGGGGTTCCGGGCCTGGCCGTACCAGGAGTACTCGGAGGTCTTCTTCGGACCGGAGTACAAGGTGCTGCGCGGCGGCTGCTTCGCGGTGGCGCCGGTCGCCTGCCGGGGCACCTTCCGCAACTGGGACTACCCCGTCCGGCGGCAGATCTTCGCCGGGTTCCGCACCGCCCGCGACCTGGAGGTGGCCTGATGTGCCGCCACCTCGCCTACCTGGGTGAGCCGGTGGCGCCGCAGGAGCTGCTGGTGCACCCGCCGCACGGCCTGTACCGGCAGTCCTGGGCGCCCCGGGCGCAGCAGTACGGCACGGTCAACGCGGACGGCTTCGGCCTCGGCTGGTACGCGGACGGCGACGAGGTGCCGGCCCGCTACCGCCGGGACGGGCCGATCTGGGCGGACGCCGCGTTCGCCGACCTCGCCCGGGTGATCCGCACCCGGGCGCTGCTGGCGGCGGTGCGCTCCGCCACCGAGGGCTGCGCGGCGGGCGAGAGCGCGGCGGCGCCGTTCGCGGCCGGGCACTGGCTGTTCAGCCACAACGGCGCGGTGGCGGGCTGGCCGGGCAAGCTGGACGCGCTGGCCGCCCTGCTCCCGCCGGCCGAGCTGCTGGAGCTGGAGGCGCGCACCGACTCGGCGCTGCTGTGGGCCCTGGTCCTGCACCGGCTGCGGGCGGGGGCCGGGCTCGGCGAGGCGCTGGCGGGCACCGTCGCGGACGTCACCGCGCACACCACCGGCCGGCTCAACCTGCTGCTCACCGACGGCCGCACGCTCGCCGCGACCGCCTGGGGCGACACCCTGCACCACCGCGACCTGCCTGGGCTCGGCACGGTGGTGGCCTCCGAGCCGTACGACGACGCCCCCGGCTGGACGGCCGTTCCGGACGGCTCGCTGGTGGTGGTCGACGAGCGCGGCGTCACCGTCCGTCAGCTCCTCGGCCGCTACTGATCCTCCATCGCCCCTTCATCTTCTGAACAGAGGACCCACCCTGTCATGGACACATTTGATCTCACCCGGCTGCTGCCCGCCGACCACTTCAGCACCGCGCTGCGCCACGACGTGCAGCACGGGCTGACCTCCGAACCCAAGTGGCTGCCGCCGAAGTGGTTCTACGACGCGCGGGGCAGCGAGCTGTTCGAGGAGATCACCCGGCTGCCGGAGTACTACCCGACCCGCGCCGAGCGGGCCATCCTGACCGCCCGGGCCGGCGAGATCGCCGCCGCCACCGGGGCCCGCACGCTGGTCGAGCTGGGCTCCGGCTCCTCCGAGAAGACCCGGCTGCTGCTGGACGCGCTGCGCGCGCTCGGCACCCTGGAGACGTACGTCCCGGTGGACGTCAGCGAGAGCGCGCTGACCGCCGCCGGCGTCGCGCTCGCCGCCGAGTACCCCGGGCTCGCCGTGCACGGCGTGCTGGCCGACTTCACCGCCCGGCTCGGCCTGCCCCCGGAGGGCGGCCCCCGGCTGGTCGCCTTCCTCGGCGGCACCCTGGGCAACCTGCTGCCCGAGGAGCGGGCGGCCTTCCTGCGCGGGCTGCGCGCGGCCCTCGACCCGGGCGACTTCCTGCTGCTCGGCACCGACCTGGTCAAGGACCCGTCGATGCTGGTCGCCGCCTACGACGACGCGGCCGGGGTGACCGCCGAGTTCAACCTCAACGTGCTCAACGTGCTCAACCGCGAGCTGGGCGCCGACTTCGACCCGACCGCGTTCGCGCACGTCGCGCGGTGGGACCCGGACCGGGAGTGGATCGAGATGCGGCTGCGCTCGCTGCGCGCGCAGACCGTGAAGATCCCGGCGCTGAACCTGCCGGTGCACTTCGACCGGGGCGAGGAGCTGCGCACCGAGGTGTCCGCCAAGTTCCGCCGGGAGCGGGTGTCCGCCGAGCTGGCGGCGGCCGGGCTGCGGCTGAGCCACTGGTGGACGGACGAGGAGGGCCGGTTCGGGCTGTCCCTGTCCGCCCCGGCGTAGGGAGGTTCGGCGGCGCAGGGGCGTTCGGCGCGGCTGAATTTGCTTGTTCACTTTACGAATACTCAGAGCAAAAATTGAGGTTTCAGGTGTACAAGACTTAAACGAATAGGGGTTACGATCTCGGCTACCGAGCTCAGCGTTGAGTACCAGGAGTCAAGATCGTGAGCGTCACCAAGCAGCCCTCCGGGGCGGTCGAGGCCTCCGCGCCCGGCCGCCTCGGCTTCGTCGTCTTCATCACCGCCGCCGCAGCCCTCGGCGGGTTCCTGTTCGGCTACGACAGTTCCGTGATCAACGGCGCCGTCTCCGGAATCCAGGAGAAGTTCGGCGTCGGCGACGGCGTGACCGGTCTGATCGTCTCCTCCGCCCTGCTGGGCTCGGCGATCGGCGCCGCACTGGCCGGCCGGTTCGCCGACCGCTACGGCCGCATCAAGGTCATGAAGGCGGGCGCGCTGCTGTTCGCGGTCAGCGCGATCGGCTCGATGCTCCCCTTCGCCGCCTGGGACCTCGCCTTCTGGCGCGTGCTCGGCGGCGCGGCCATCGGCATCGCCTCGGTGATCGCCCCGACCTACATCGCCGAGGTCGCGCCCACCAAGTACCGGGGCCGCCTGGCCTCCTTCCAGCAGGCCGCGATCGTGCTCGGCATCGCGATCTCCCAGCTGGTCAACTGGCTGCTGGCGAACGCGGCCGGCGGCGACACCCGCGGCCAGCTGCTCGGCCTGGAGGCCTGGCAGTGGATGCTCGGCATCTGCGTCGTCCCGGCCGCGGTCTACTTCACCCTCGCCTCGGTGATCCCCGAGTCCCCGCGCTACCTGATCCAGGCCGGCCGGCTGGACGACGCCCGCGCCGTGCTCGCCCAGGTCGAGGGCCAGGACATCGACACCGACGCCCGGATCGCCGAGGTCCAGGGGCTGATCGCCTCCGACCACCGCCCGCGCTTCGGCGACCTGCTCGGCGGGCGCTTCGGCCTGCTGCCGATCGTCTGGGTCGGCATCGGCCTGTCGGTCTTCCAGCAGCTGGTCGGCATCAACGTGATCTTCTACTACTCGTCGATCCTGTGGCAGTCGGTCGGCATCGACCAGAGCAACTCGCTGCTGATCAGCTTCGTCGGCTCGGTCATCAACATCCTCGGCACCGTCGTCGCGATCCTGCTGGTGGACCGGATCGGCCGCAAGCCGCTCGCCCTGATCGGCTCGGCCGGCATGGCCGTCGCGCTCGGCGCGGCCGGCTGGGCGTTCTCCTCCGCCACCGGCAGCGGCGACAACGTCACGCTGCCCGACCTCCAGGGCACCGTCGCACTGGTCGCCGCCAACGCCTTCGTGCTGTTCTTCGCGATGTCCTGGGGCGTCGTCGTCTGGGTGATGCTCGGCGAGATGTTCCCGAACCGCATCCGGGCCGCCGCGCTGTCCGTCGCCGCCTCCGCGCAGTGGATCGCCAACTGGGCGATCACCGTGTCGTTCCCGTCGATGTCGCGTTGGAACCTGTCGGCGACCTACCTGGTGTACGCGGCGTTCGCGGCGCTGTCGATCGTCTTCGTGGCGAAGTTCATGAAGGAGACCAAGGGCGTCCGACTGGAGGACATGGGCTGATCCGACAGTCCGACCATCGGCCCCCGCACCCTAGCGCGATCAGCGCGGGTGCGGGGGCCGAATCGTTCACTCCCTGCGGCGGCCCGGACACCTCCGGTACTCCTGTTCGCCAGGAGGGATGTGTCCTTGATCTTCAACCGGCTCCGCGCCCGCAGACCAGCCGCCGCCCCCGCCGCCCCCGCCGGCGGCTGCCCGTACGCCCACACCCACACCCACACCCACGCCCCGACCGCGGCCCTGCCGTCGCCCCCGCCATCGTCCACGCCGCCGCCATCGTCCACGCCGCCGTTCACCGACCCGGAGCAGGCCGCCGAGTTCATCCGCCGCTTCCATCGCGAGCAGCCCGCCACCGGGGCCCCGGACGCCCGGATACGGGCCGTCCTCGACGAGATCGGGCGCACCGGCAGCTACGAGCACACCTCCGCCGAACTCGCCTACGGCGCCAAGCTCGCCTGGCGCAACGCCGCCCGCTGCATCGGCCGGCTGTACTGGCGCAGTCTGGTGGTGCGCGACCTGCGCCACCTCGACTCGGCCGACGACATCGCCGCCGAGTGCTTCGAGCACCTGCGGCTGGCCGGCAACGGCGGACGGATCCGCCCGGTGGTCTCGGTGTTCGCCCCCGACCGCCCGGGCCACCCGGCCGCCCGCATCGTCAACCAGCAGCTGGTCCGCTACGCCGGCCACCGGGTCGGCGACGCCGTCGTCGGCGACCCGGCCGGCACCGCACTCGCCGCCCGCGCCCGCGACCTCGGCTGGAAGTGCGCCGAGGACCGCTTCGAGGTGCTGCCGCTGCTCGTCCAGGAACGCCCCGACGAGCGCCCGCGCTGGTACGAGCTGCCGGACGACACCACCCTGGAGGTGCCACTCACCCACCCCGCGTACGACTGGTTCGCCGGCCTGGGCCTGCGCTGGTACGCGGTGCCCGCGATCAGCGACATGACGCTGGAGATCGGCGGCGTCCGCTACCCGGCCGCGCCCTTCAACGGCTGGTACATGGGCACCGAGATCGGCGCCCGCAACCTCGCCGACGCCGACCGCTACGACCTGCTCGGCACCGTCGCCGAGCGCCTGGGCCTGGACACCTCCAGCGAGCGCACGCTCTGGCGCGACCGCGCGCTGATCGAGCTCAACATCGCGGTGCTGCACTCCTTCCAGGAGACCGGAGTGACGATCGCCGACCACCACACCGAGTCCGAGCGCTTCCTCCGGCACGTCGCCCAGGAGAAGCGGCTCGGCCGGCCGACCCCGGCGGACTGGAGCTGGATCGTGCCCCCGGTCTCCGGCGGACTCACGCCCGTCTACCACCGGTACTACGACCCGGTGGACCCGTCGCTGCGGCCGGCCTTCCTGGCGCGCGAGCCCTGGTGAGGCGGGGGCGGGAACGGCGGAAACAGCGGGACGGTGGGACGGGGGACGGGGGGAAGGTCGGCGGCGGCGGGGTCTAGGGGCGTTCGGTGAGGCGCTCGAAGCGCAGGACGAGCCCGTCGAGCAGCGCTTCCAAGCCGGTCTCGAAGGCGCCCTCGTCCACCGTCCCGCGGTGCCCGGCCAGCCGGTGCGCCTCGCCGAGGTGCGGGTAGTCGGCCGCGTCGTACACCTCGGCGTCCGCGGGGAAGCCGGCCGCGAAGGAGGCCAGCGCCGAGCCGGTGACGAAGTAGCGCATCAGCGCGCCGATCCGGGTGGCCTGGCCGCGCGGCCAGCCGGCCTCGACCAGGTGGCCGAAGACCGCGTCGGCCAGGCGCAGCGCGTTCGGCCGGCGGCCCGGGCCCTGGGCGAGCACCGGCACGATGTTGGGGTGGGCGGCGAGGGCGGCGCGGTAGGAGCGGGCCCAGGCGCGCAGCGCGTCCGGCCAGGGTGTCGGCCGGCCGTGGGGCGGGCCGTCGGGCGTAGCGGTGGGTGCGTCGTCGGGCGTGCCGTCGGGCTTAGCGGTGGGCGTAGCGGTGGGCGGGCCGTCGGGCGTGCCGAACATCGACAAGTCGACCTCGCCGATCACGCTGTCCACCACCGCGTCCAGCAGTTCGTCCTTGGTCGCGACGTGGTTGTAGAGCGAGGGACCGCTGACCGACAGTTCGGTGGCGAGGCGGCGGGTGGAGAGGGCCGCCAGGCCCTCGGCGTCGATCAGCCGCAGAGCAGCGGCGACGATGCGCTCGCGGCTGAGCAGCGGGGTGCGCGGGCGGGCCATCGGGGTGCTGCCTCCGGTTCCTCCGGTCGGGTGGGGCGGGGACCGATTCTGGCAGGTGCCCCTTCCCAGCGCGGGCCGGCCGGGGCTACAGTCCCTCCATAAAACTTGCAGCGCTAGTTTAATGGATCTGGAGCCGCCGTGAACCTGGAGCTGTCCGAGGAGCAGAGCGCCGTCCGGGACCTCGCCGCCTCCTTCACCGACCGCGAGATCGCTCCGCACGCCGCCGCCTGGGACCGTGCCGAGTCCGTCGACCGCGCGATCATCGGCAAACTGGCCGGGCTCGGCTTCCTCGGCCTCACCGTCCCCGAGGATTACGGCGGCAGCGGCGGCGACCACCTCGCGTACTGCCTGGTCCTGGAGGAGCTCGGCCGCGGCGACTCGGCCGTCCGCGGCATCGTCTCGGTCACGCTCGGCCTGGTCGCCAAGTCCGTCAACGGCTACGGGACCGAGGAGCAGAAGCAGCACTGGCTCCCCCGGCTCACCTCGGGCGAGTCGCTCGGCTGCTTCGCGCTCACCGAACCCGGCACCGGCTCCGACGCGGCCAACCTCAGCACCCGCGCCGTCCGGGACGGCGACGACTGGCTGATCAGCGGCGCCAAGATGTTCATCACCAACGGCACCTGGGCCGACGTCGCCCTGGTCTTCGCCCGCACCGGCGGCGACGACCCCGACCGGCAGGGCCACAAGGGCATCACCGCTTTCCTGGTGCCCACCGACCTGCCCGGCTTCACCCGCACCGAGATCCACGGCAAGCTCGGCCTGCGCGGCCAGGCCACCGCCGAGCTCGCCCTCGACCGGGTCCGGGTGCCCGACAGCGCGCGGCTCGGCGAGGTCGACAAGGGGTTCCGGGTGGCGATGTCCGCGCTCGCCAAGGGCCGGATGTCCGTCGCGGCGGGCTGCGTCGGCATCGCCCGCGCCTGCCTGGAGGCCGCCGTCCGCTACGCCGGCGAGCGCGAGCAGTTCGGCCGCCCGATCGCCTCGCACCAACTCGTCCAGGAACTGCTGGCCGGCATCGCCGTCGACGTCGAGGCCGCCCGGCTGCTCACCTGGAAGGTCGCCGACCACATCGAACGCGGTCTGCCGTTCGCCACCGAGTCCTCCGTCGCCAAGCTCTACGCGAGCGAGGCCGCCGTCCGGGCCGCCAACAACGCGCTCCAGGTGTTCGGCGGCTACGGCTTCATCGACGAGTACCCGGTCGGCAAGTACCTGCGCGACGCGCGGGTCATGACCCTCTACGAGGGCACCAGCCAGATCCACCAGTTGCTCATCGGCCGCGCCCTCACCGGGGTCAACGCCTTCTGACCAGCCCGTTCATCCCATCCGATCAGCCAGGACAGGTCAATCGGACCACCCGGACCACCCGGATCACCCGGACCGTCCTGACCGTCCTGACTGCTCGGATCACCCTGACTGCTCGGATCACTCGGATCACTCGGATTCAACCGGATAGGAGCCCGACGACGTGCGTCCCGTCTACTTCGCCGCAGCCCGCCGCACACCCATCGGCCGGCTGCGCGGAGCGCTCGCCACGGTCCGCCCGGACGACCTCTCGGCCACCGTGCTGCGCGCCCTGCTCGCCGACGTCCCCGCCCTCGACCCCGCCCGCATCGACGACGTCTACTGGGGCGCCGCCAACCAGGCCGGCGAGGACAACCGCAACGCCGCCCGGATGGCCGTCCTGCTGGCCGGCCTGCCGGAGACCGTCCCCGGCGCCACCGTCAACCGGCTCTGCGCCTCCGGGCTGGAGGCCGTCACCCTCGCCGCCCGGGCCATCGGCTCCGGCGAGGCCGACGTCGTCCTGGCCGGCGGCTGCGAGTCGATGACCCGCGCCCCCTTCGTCCTCCCCCGCCCCGACGAGGCCCTCCCGCACCGGATCGAGACCTACGACACCCGGCTCGGCTGGCGGCTCACCAACCCCCGGATGGCCGAACTGCACGGCGTGCTCAGCATGGGCGAGACCGCCGAGGAGGTGGCCGGCCGGTACGGCATCGGGCGGGAACGCCAGGACGCCTTCGCGCTGCGCAGCCACCAACGGGCCGCCGCCGCCCGCAAGGACGGCCACTTCGACGCCGAGCTGATCCCGGTCGAACGGCCCGACGGCGTGACGGTCGGCCAGGACGAGGGCATCCGCGAGGACACCAGCCTGGAGAAACTCGCCCGCCTCAAGCCCGCCTTCCGCCCCGGCGGCACCGTCACGGCCGGCAACGCCTCGCCGATGAACGACGGCGCGGCCGGGCTGCTCCTGGTCGGCGAGGAGGCGCTGCGCGACCTCGGGCTGCGACCGCTCGGCCGGTACGTGGCCGGCGCCTCCGTCGGGGTGCACCCCGACGTGATGGGCATCGGCCCGGTGCCGGCCACCCGCAAGGTGCTCGGCCGGGCCGGCTGGTCGCTGGCCGACCTCGACACCGCCGAACTCAACGAGGCCTTCGCCGCCCAGGCCCTGGCCTCCGCCGACGGCATCGGATTCACCCCCGAACAGGCCGACGAACTGGTCAACCCGAGCGGCGGGGCGATCGCGCTCGGCCACCCGCTGGGCGGCTCCGGCGCGCGCATCCTCACCACCCTGCTGCACCGGATGCGCCGCACCGACGCCCGGCGCGGGCTCGCCACCATGTGTGTGGGGGTCGGTCAGGGCACTGCCGTCCTCGTCGAGAACGTTGACTGAGTGCGGGCCCGCGTTCGCGGCCGAGTTCACGGTCGAGTCCGCGTCCGAGTTCACGTCCGAGTTCGAGTTCACGTCCGAGTCCAAGGGAGCACCAGGAATGACTGAAGTAGCCGCAGTGGCTGAAGTGACGGGCCTGGCGGGCAGGTTCGCGGGGCGGGTCGCCGTCGTGACCGGCGCCGCGCAGGGCATCGGCGCGGCCACCGCCCGCCGGCTCGCCGAGGAGGGCGCGACCGTCGCCGTCGTCGACCTCACCGCCGAACGGGCCGCCGGGACGGTCGCGGAGATCACCGCCAAGGGCGGCACCGCTCGGGCGTACGGCTGCGACGTGGCCGACTACGACGCCGTCGAGGCGGTGTTCGCGCAGGTCGCGGCGGACCTCGGCGGGGTGCACATCCTGGTGAACAACGCCGGGATCACCCGGGACAACCTGTTCTTCAAGATGCCGAAGGCCGACTGGGACGCGGTCCTGACCGTCAATCTGACCAGCGCGTACAACTGCAGCCACGTCGCGCAGAAGTACATGGTGGCGCAGAAGTACGGGAAGATCGTCTCGCTCAGCTCGCGCTCCGCCCTCGGCAACCGGGGGCAGGCCAACTACGCGGCCGCCAAGGCCGGCATCCAGGGGCTCACCGCGACCCTCGCGATCGAGCTGGGGCCGTTCAACATCAACGTCAACGCCGTCGCCCCCGGGTACATCGCCACCGCGATGACCGCGGCCACCGCCGAGCGGGTCGGCAGCACGGCCGAGGACCAGCACGCAGAGGTCTCCGCCCGGACCCCGCTGCGCCGGGTGGGACAGCCGGAGGAGATCGCGTCCGTGGTCGCCTTCCTGGCCAGCGAGGACGCCTCGTACGTCAGCGGGCAGACGCTGTACGTCAACGGCGGGGCGCGGTAGGGCTGGCCCGGGCGGGGATCGTCAAGAACCGTTCAGCATTAGTACGATAATACTGACGTGTCGTCACATAACCGTCCCGGGCGTGGGGTTACCTTCACCTGGGACGGTCTTTACCTTTTCGCGTGGCCGAGCATGACCATGCCTCTGATCAGGCGACCCCACCAAATGACTATGGCATGATCATGCGGCAGTCGATGGGATGGCCGGACCGACCCGACCGGACCAGGTCGGGCCCTGCGCCCCAAGGAGTCCCATGGGCAGCCCCGCCCCCCTTCGCCGTGCCCTGGCTCTGCTCGCCGTCGGGGCCACCGCCCTCACGGCCGGCACCATCGCCGTCCCGGCGGTCGGCGCCGCGACCACCGCCCCCGCGCACGACCTCACGGGCGTCCACGTCCGCCCCGCCTCCTTCGGGCACCACAACGCCCAGGGCCGCACCGCCCCGCTGACCACCACCCAGTGCGTCAGTCAGATCGGCATCCACTGCTACTCGCCGCTGCAGTACCGGAACGCCTACAACCTGAACCCGCTGTACCAGGAGGGCATCACCGGCAAGGGCCGCACGATCGTCATCGTCGACTCCTTCGGCTCGCCGACCATCCAGCACGACCTGGAGGTCTTCGACAAGCAGTGGGGCATCCAGGACACCAACGTCGAGGTGGTCAAGTGGGGCAACGTCCCCGCCTTCGACCCCAAGAACCCCGACCACACCGGCTGGGCCGGCGAGACCACGCTGGACGTCGAGTACGCCCACGCCATCGCCCCCGACGCGCACATCGTCCTGGTCGAGACCGGTGTCGCCGAGACCGAGGGCACCACCGGTCTGCCCGAGATGATGGACGCCGAGAAGGCCCTCATCAAGGCCGGCCGCGGCGACGTCATCTCGCAGAGCTTCGGCGCCACCGAGAACACCTTCCCGGGGTACGACAAGGGCGACTTCAAGTCGCTCACCGACCTGCGCTACGCCTTCCAGGCCGCCGCCGACCACAACGTCACCGTGCTCGCCGCCTCCGGCGACAACGGCGCCACCGACGCGCAGACCAACGGCACCGACCTGTACCCGTACAAGGTCAACTCCTGGCCGTCCTCCGACCCGCTGGTCACCTCCATCGGCGGCACCCAGCTCACCCTGGACGACAACGGCGCGCGCACCGCGCCCGACAAGGTGTGGCACGACAAGTCCGGCGCCGGCGGCGGTGGCGTCTCCGGCATCTTCGAGCGCCCGTGGTACCAGGCCGGCGTCGCCAACGTCACCGGCAACCACCGCGGCACGCCCGACATCAGCATGAGCGCGGCCGTCGACGGCGGCGCCTGGACCTACGAGTCCTACGACCCGACCTCCGTCGGCTGGCACCTCACCGGCGGCACCAGCGAGGCCACCCCGCTGTTCTCCGGCGTCGTCGCCCTCGCCGACCAGCTCGCCGGCCACCGCCTCGGCCAGCTCAACTGGCGCCTGTACGGGCTCAACCTGCTCCCGAGCGCGTGGAGCGGCATCACGGACGTGAAGGAGGGCGACAACTCCTGGGGCGGCGTCACCGGCTACACCGCCACCGAGGGCTACGACCTCTCCAGCGGCCTCGGCACCATCGACGGCGCGAAGTTCGTCCACGCCATCGCCGGTCGCTGACGGGCAGTGGTGGGTAGCAAGTAACAACTAACAGCGAACAGATAACAGATTTCGAAATCTGTTATCTGTTCGCTGTTTTCTGTTTTTTGTTTTCTGTTCGGTGTTAGTTGCTCGCAGCCCGGTGCCGGTCGTCCGGCCCGGCCGTGCGGCGCGAAGGGTCAGACGCGGTCCGCCAGGGCGGAAGCGGGCTCCGAGGCGGGCGGCGTTGCGGGCTCCGGGGCGGCGGCCAGTTGGGCGAGGTAGCGCTCGGCGGCGCGGAGCTTACGGCCGTCGGGGCCCGGGAGGTAGGCGCGGAGCTCGATGATCTCCGGGGCGATCCGAAGGGCCGCCGCGCGGTCGGGGACCGAGCGCCAGCAGGCCTCGGCATTGGTGGCCGCCTGCTGGGTCTCCGGGTGGTCCGGCCCCTGCGAACGGAGCAGCGCCAGGGCCACCTCGCGGTAGATGTCCGCGGCCTCGGCCGGCCGGCCCGCGAGACGGCACACGTGTGCCCGGACCTGGCGCACCTGGAGGACCGGTTCGGAGGCGGCGCCGTGCTCGGCGATCGCCTCCAGTTCGAGGGCGAAGGCGAGTTCGGTGGCGGCACCGTGCTCCCCGGCATCCGCGCTGCGGACGATCCGGCCGATGGCCTCCCGGTAGTCGGCACGCGGCTGACCGGACGCCGGAGCGTCGACGGGCACCGCATCGTCAGGCATCTCGTCCGCCGGCACCGCGTCTGCTGGCACCGCGTCCGCTGGGGCCTCCGTCACGGGGGCCGCGTCAACGGGAGGGGCCTGCGTCAGAGCGGCGTCCTGCGGTTCCGCCGTCGGCGTGGCGACGTCCGCCGGCGCCTGCTCCGGCTCCCGCTCCCGCTCGGACTCCAACTCCAACTCCGGCTCCGGCCCCGGCTGCTGGGGCTTGGCCAGCGTCACGCCTGCGGACCGCTCGACGACCTCGGGCGTCGCGTCCGCCGGAGCGGGCTTGTGCAGGGTCACGCCAGCCGGGCCGGCCGGCTGCCCCTTCAGCAGGCTGACCGGGCGGGCCGGCCTGGGTGGGGTGGGCGGCACGCCGGGCTTGACCAGGCTCACCGGACCGGCCTCGGTCCCAGGAGCCGGGGAGGCCGACGACGGCAAGGCCGGGGGCGCCACGGGCGGTTCGACGACGGCGTCCTGCGACTCCGCCCGACCCGGCACCGGCGGCACCGACAGCACGGCCGGCCCGGACGACACCACATCGGCCCGCACGGCATCGACCGGCGGCACCGCGTGAACCGGCACCACGTCGGCCCGCACTGCATCGACCGGCGCCGACACGTCGGCCGGCGGACCGTCGCCACGGCGGGCGGTGTTGCGGAAGACCGGGCGGTCCGGGGCGTGCGTGGCCAGGATGACGACGTCCGGCCGCAGCACCGAGTACACCTGTTGCCGCAGTTGCTCGGGCGCGAGCACGTCCCCCGCGCCGGGGTGGCCGCCGTGCAGCGCCTCGATCAGGGCCCTGGTGAAGGTGCCGATCTGCTCCGGGTCCGGGCTGACGACCGCCCAGAGCGGGATGCCCTCGCTGAGCGGCGAGGCGGCGCCCTGGAGGTACGGCCAGGCGTTCTGGTCGGCGCTGAGGTCGGCGACGACGAGGGTCTGCCACTCGGCCGGACGGTGGCTCAGCTCGGCGGCGACGGCCTGCCAGGGCAGGCCGTCCTGCTTGGAGTCGCGCAGGGTGAGCTGGAGCTGTCCGCCGCGCTTGTCGGCGACCACGTGACCGCCCAAGTGGACGAGCAACGGCCCCGGATGGCGGGACGCGGCGCGCAGGTGGGCGAGGACGGTGTGCGGGTCGCTGGCGCCGGGGAGGTGGACGGCGTCCACCGCGTCCGCGGCGAGCAGTACCTGCGGTGAGACGGCCGCGAGCATCGCGGACAGCACCGACGCCTGGGCGGGACCGCCCCGACCCCAGGTGCGGCGCCCGGAGTTGCCGTAGCCGCCCTCGACGACCAGGATCCGTCCGCGCGGCGCCGCCCCCAGTCCGCCCGCGCCGGGGGCGCTCACGCCCGGGGCCGGGAAGGGCGGCGGCGTGGCCGTGGACGGCGGCGCGCCCACGGCGGGCATGCCGGTGACGGTCCATCCGGTGGGCGCGGTCGGCGGCGGTCCCGGCACCGCGGCCGGAGCCGTCGGAGCCGACGGCGGGGCTGCCGGAGCGGACGGCGGGAGCAGGGGCACGGGCGGCGGCTCGTAGAGCGCGGCGGGCCCGGGCGGGTGCTCCTCGGCCGGGGTGCGCGGCGGCGGTACGGCGTCCCAGGGGCCCGAGTCCGCTGCCGGTTCGGGGCCTCCGGGGACAGCTGTCGTCTCCGCCATCTTCTGGTCACCGCCCACCCCGCCGCTTCGCGGCGTCTGATGCCCTTGCTGGGTGGTGCCTGCCACCACTCCCGTCGCGCCACCCTACGAGATCCCGGCACACCCGATCCAGGCCGGGTCTCCGATCGGCGTGCCACGCGGCCCGCTATCGTGCCGTCATGGCAGGCCCCGGTACACCTCTCCTGTTCCTCGACGTCGACGGACCGCTCATCCCCTTCGGCGCGCCGCCCCCGGGCGGCTACCCCGTCTTCCGCGGCGTCTCCGCCGCCGCACCCGGCCCGGGTGTCAACCCCCTGCTGGCCCGCGTCGATCCGGCGCTCGGCGGGCGCCTGCTGAGCCTGCCGTGCGAACTGGTGTGGGCGACGACGTGGATGTCCGATGCGAACGACTGCCTCTCCCCCTGGCTCGGACTGCCGCAACTACCCGTCGTGAGCTGGCCGGTGGAGGACGGCGACGAACCGGCCGGCCTGCACGGGAAGACCCGCGCGCTGGTCGCCCGGGCCGCCGGCCGCCCGTTCGTCTGGGTGGACGACGAGATCGCCGCCACCGACCGCCGCTGGGTCTCGGCCCACTCGCCCGCCCCCGCGCTCCTTCACCGGGTCGACCACCAACGCGGCCTCACCGCAGCCGACTTCGCCACCCTGGACGCCTGGTTGCGCACACACCGACACGACACGCCTTAGACTCTCCGACCATCTAAACTCCCCGACCATCTAAACTCCCCGGCCATGGACTTCGCCGCCGGACCGCCCCTGCCCTGGCACCTGACACTGGACGGCGGGGCGGTGGTCGAGCTGTGGGCGGACGGGTACGGCGTCGAGGGCGGGGCGTACGTCTTCAGCGTGCTCGCCCGGGCCACCGTGGCGGAGCAGGGGCAGGTCGACGTCGTCGCCCGGACGCCGGCGGACCGGACCCGGGTGGGTGTGGCGGTGGCCCGGGTCCCGCTCGCCGCCGTCCGGGACGTCCACACCGCCACCGAGCGCACCGTCGACGGCCGGTGCGTCTGCCCGACCTGACCGACGGGCCTGACCGGCCCGGCCCTGCATGCC
>NZ_JBHWIJ010000114.1:0-16455 GCF_042732255.1 Kitasatospora sp. NPDC059803
CCGATACTCCGCATGGACTCCCTCCTCCGCCTTGCGATGCACGCACTCCGACGCCGCGCGCTGATCCGACGTGATCCGAAAGAGAGCCCCTAGGCGGCGTCGTGGAAGACCAGGGCCAGGGTGTGCCGGTGCCCGGAGCGGAGCGCCGAGACGCCGTGCCGGACCGGGGCGGCGGACCAGCCCCGCGCGGAGCGCACGGGCCGGTCGCGGGTGGTGAACACGTAGCCGTGGCCCTGCGGGAGCAGGGTGGCGGTGCCGCGGGACTGGGCGCGGGGGCGCTGCTCGACCAGCAGGAACTCCCCACCGGTGTGGTCGGTGCCGGGCCGGTCCAGGTTGATCACGACCTGCAACGGGAACACCAGGTCGCCGTACAGGTCACGGTGCAGCGCGTTCCAGTCCCCGGCGCCGTAGCGCAGCAGGATCGCGGTGGACTTGGACTGCCCGGCCGCGTGGCACATCTGCAGCCACTCGTCCAGGGTGTCCGGCCACGGCGCGGTACGGCCGAGCCGTTCCCACCAGGTGCGGGCGATGGGCAGCAGCCGCGGGTACAGGGCCTGCTTGAGCTGCTCGACCGGCTCGGGGTAGGGGGCGTGGAAGTACTTGTACTCGCCGGACCCGAACCGGTGGCGGGCCATGTCGACGGTGGAACGGAACAGCTCGGGCCGCCCGTACAGGTCCCGGAGTCGGCCGGCCTCGTCCGGGGTGAGCAGTTGCGGCAGCAACGCGCCTCCGAACGCGTCGAGTTCGGCGGCCACCGCGTCCCAGTCGGCGCTCTCGGCCCGGCCGGCCCACGGCCCGGATCCGGTGGCGGCGTCCGCGCCGGGAGCCGTCGCCCTCGTCTTCGCGGCGGTGACGGCGGTGGCGGCGGCGGCGGTGACGGCGGTCATGCCGCGGCCTCCAGTTCCAGTAGTGCGGTCTTGGCCTCCAGGCCGCCGATGTAGCCGCCGAGGGTGCCGTCGGTGCGCAGCACCCGGTGGCAGGGGACGACCACCGGCAGCGGGTTGGTCGCGCAGGCCGTGCCGACCGCCCGCACCGCCTTGGGGCTGCCGACCAGTTCGGCGACCTGGCGGTAGCTGCGGGTCTGGCCGTAGCCGATCTCCGGCAGGTGCTGCTGGACCAGTTGCCGGAAGCCCTTGGACAGGGACAGGTCCAGCGGCAGGTCGAACGCGCGACGGCGGTGGTCGAAGTACTCGTCGATCTCCCGGGCGGCGGTGTCCAGCCGGCCGGGGGCGCGCAGGATGCGCGGGCTGACCTTGTCGGCCAGGGCCTGAAGGACCTGGTCGTGGCCTTCGACCGCGAAGGCGACACGGACCAGGCCCCGGTCGGTGGCGGCCAGCAGCAGGGGGCCGACCGGGGAGTCGACGACGGTGTAGGCGATGTCGACCAGCGCGGCGGCCTGGGCCTCGGCCTCCAGCCGGCGGTGCAGCCGGGCCAGGGTCCCGGCGTCGACGGGAGCCGACAGCACGCTCAGGACGTCATCGTGGGATCGGATGCCGCTCATGTAGATGCTCCTCTCGAGGTCGCGCCCGGATAGTGTTTTCGTAGATTCTTCAGACCGTCCGCCGCCGCCCGGCGCGCCGCCGCGGTGTTCCCGCCCAGGACCGCCGCGATCTCGTCGTACGACATCCCGGCCAGATAGCGGAACGTGACCGCCTGCCGCTGCTTGCCCGGAAGGCGCCCCACCATCTCCCACAGCTCCCCGTCGTCAGCGCCCGGAACGCCCAGCGAACTGGGCTCCTCCGGCAACTCCTCGGCCGGCAGCGGCCGGCGTCCGGCGGCGCGCAGCACGTCGATCGCCTTGCGCCGGGCGATCGTCACCAGCCACGCCTCCACGTTCGCCGTCTCCGGCAGCCCCGGCCAAGCCCGCATCGCCGCCAGGAACGTCTCCGACCAGGCGTCGTCTGCGTCGTGTGTCCCCAGCAGCGCCCGGCACACCCGCAGCACGGTCGCGCCGTGCTGCTCGACCGCCTTCTCGAACGGTTCCCTCATCCTCGCCCTGCCGTAGACCTTGAATCCGAACCGATGTGTTCGAGCTCCCGAAACAGCCGGCCGGTCGCGGCCGGCACTGCCCTCCTGCAAGTCCGGCGGCCTCCGCCCGGTTTCTTCGGGTCGTCACCGTGCCCGGCCGCCTTCTGCACCTGCTGTCCCACCTGGAAGACGGTGCGGGTGCCGAGAACGTGAGATCCGAATTTCACCCGGTGGGAACGCGCTCGGCCGCGGGCCTCAGCCTCCGCCGCTCCCGTTCATCCGGCGGACGGGTGCAGGACGGGCGCGTACCCGCCGACCAGCACCTGCACCGTCACCGCGGGGGTGAGCACCTCCACCCGAAGGTCCGGGGCGACCGCCCGCGTCGCGCCGTACCCGGCCATCGACCAGGGCCGCCAGTACCCCTGCCGCATCAGCCCGGCCTCACCGTCCAGGCGGATGAACGCGCCGTCCGGCAGGTCGCCGGCCGCCGCCCGGAAGGTGCGCTGGCGCCCGTCGGGCGTTCGCCGGTCCGCCTGCAGCCTGCTGTCCATCTCCGGCGCGCCGGGAAGGCCGCCTCCCAGGGTGTCGGCCCAACTGCGCTGGAACCGCCGGTAGTCCGGGACGCGGCACAGCCCGCACGGCCGGTGCCCGGCGGCGAGGGCCGTGGCCTCGTCGAGGAAGTACAGCTCCGTCAGCCGGCCCGGCTGCCACTGAACCCGCCACCAGTCCTTGAACTCCAGCACGCAGCAGACCCAGGCCCGCGTCGACGGCTTGCGCGTCGGCTGGCCGCCGGCGCCGAGCAGCGAGCCCCGGTTCCCCCAGAACAGCCCCCGCCCCGGGTCGGCCACGAGCTCGCCGTCCGGCCGCACCCGATTGCGTCGGCCCGTACGGACCCGTTCGCCCGCCCCCGGCTGGTTCTCCCGCCTGGTCAAGCCCTCGTCCACCGGCATGATGCGCTCCTCGCCCTGTCGGATGATCGGCAGGCGGGATTGACCGCCGACATGGTGAAGACGCCGGCGGCAGGTCAGGCATGCGGCCGGAGTCCGGACGCCCATCGGATCACGATGCGCCCTGGATGTTCCCCGAGCTCCGAGGTGCGTTACCGCGGCAGCTTGGTGGTGCGCTCCGGGCGGACGGCGGGGGCGGACGGCAGGGGCGGACGGCAGGGGCGGACGGCAGGGGCGGACGGCAGGGGCGGACGGCGGGGGCGGACGGCAGGGGCGGACGGCGGGGGCGGACGGCAGGGGACGGACGAAGCACGACAGCACCCGCAGTGACGAGCGGGATCGGCATTCGCCGAGACGGCCTGGACGGCGGGCGGTCAGCGGTGGCCGACGATGACGGAGATGCCCCAGCCGATCGCCGCGAGCACCACCGCGAAGATCAGTCCCGCCAGGGTGGAGCCGACCGGCCCGGCGGCGGGCCGGACGGCGGCGGGCTCGCCGGCCGCGCCGGTCGGGTTGAGCAGGCGCAGGCCGAGGGCGAACAGCGCGGGCAGGCCGGCGCCGGTGAGCAGGCCCACCACGACGATCTTCCACAGCGCGTCCAGGTTGATCCAGGAGTTCACGGGCTCACCTCGTCCTTGGCCTTGACCGGCTCCGGCGTCACCGAACCGGTCCACGCGGCGTTGACGTTCTCCGGTGTCACGGCCGGATGGCGGGAGGCGGCGAAGAAGGCGACCGACACCACCACCAGCGCGCCGACGATCACCACCACGCCGGCCGTCCCGCCGATCCCGTTCGCGGCCCAGTAGGCCACCGCGCCGGCCAGCGCGGAAGCCGGCAGGGTGAGCAGCCAGGCCGTCACCATCCGGCGGGCGAGCTGCCAGCGCACCACGGCACCACTTCGGCCGACCCCTGAGCCCAGGATCGATCCGGTGGCCACGTGCGTGGTGGAGAGCGAGTAGCCGAAGTCGGTGGAGCAGAGGATCACGGCGGCCGAGGCCGACTCGGCGGCCATCCCCTGCGGCGGTTCGATCTCCACCAGCCCCTTGCCCAGGGCCCGGATCACCCGCCAGCCGCCGATGTAGGTGCCCAGGGCGATCGCCAGCGCACAGGAGAGGATCACCCAGTCCGGTGCCTTCGCCCCGGCGGGCAGGGTGCCGTTGGCGATCAGGGCGAGGGTGATGGCGCCCATGGTCTTCTGCGCGTCGTTGGTGCCGTGGGCGAGCGAGACCATGGAGGCCGAGCCGATCTGGCCGAGCCGGAAGCCGCGCCCGCGGGGGCCTTCGGGCACGTCGCGGGTGAGGCGGTAGACCAGGAGGGTGCCGACCACGGCCACCCCACCGGCGATGAACGGCGACAGCGCCGCGGGCACGACCACCTTGGAGACCAGCCCCTGCCACTTGACGGCCGAGGCCCCGGCGGCCGCCACCGTCGCCCCGACCACCCCGCCGATCAGCGCGTGCGAGGAGCTGGAGGGGATGCCGAGGTACCAGGTGGCCAGGTTCCACAGGATGCTGCCGACCAGACCGGCGCAGACGACCGTCAGGGTCACCTCCCCCGTGGCGACCAGGCCGTTGGCGATGGTGGCCGCCACGGCGGTCGACAGGAACGCGCCCACCAGGTTCAGCACCGCCGACACCGCGACCGCGACGCGCGGCGGCAGGGCGCCGGTGACGATCGAGGTCGCCATCGCGTTGCCGGTGTCGTGGAAGCCGTTGGTGAAGTCGAAGCCCAGCGCCGTGGCGACCATCAGCGCCAGGACCGCGTCGTTGCCGGTCACGGACCCGAACCTAGCCCGCGCACCGGCCGAGGCTGCCGCCGACCCGCCCTGCCCCGGGGCCCGGCACCCGTTCGTCCGGCCGTTCGTCCGGTTGCGGGGCCCTCAGTGCCGATGCTCTCCTGCAAGAGCCGGCCGGCGTGACGATCGGAAACGATGTGCCGTCCCCCGTCGCCGTCCCGCCCCAGGAGGCTGCCGGCCGGCCGGACCGAGACCCGTCCCTGCAAGCCCTGAGGCCCTGACGCCCCGGGTGAAAGCGCTGGCACCCATGGCTGAGCACTCCACCGTCCGCACCGTGACGTACGACCTGCTGCGCACGCTCGGACTCACCACGGTCTTCGGGAATCCGGGCTCCACCGAGGAGCCGTTCCTCCAGGACTTCCCCGCGGACTTCGGCTACGTCCTGGCGCTCCAGGAGGCGTCCGCCCTCGCGATGGCCGACGCCTTCGCCCAGGTCACCGGCCGCCCCGCGCTGGTCAACCTGCACTCCTCGGCCGGCACCGGCAACGCGCTGGGCAACCTGGTGGCGGCCCACCACGGGAACACGCCCCTGATCGTCACCGCCGGCCAGCAGCACCGGGAGCTGGTGATCGGCGAGCCGTACCTCGGCAACCGCGAGGCCACCCAGCTGCCGAAGCCCTGGGTGAAGTGGTCCTACGAGCCGGCCTGCGCCGAGGACGTCCCCGAGGCCTTCATGCGCGCCTACGCGCAGGCGCTCCAGCCGCCCGCCGGCCCGGTCTACCTGTCGATCCCGATGGACGACTGGAAGCGGCCGCTGTCCGGCTTCACCCGGGTGCGGACGGTGAGCGAGCGGGTGGCCCCCGACCCCGGGCGGCTGCGGGCCTTCGCCGAGCGCATCACCGCCAGCCGCCGGCCCGCACTCGTCTTCGGGCCGGAGGTCGACCGCAGCGGCGGCTGGGACGCGGCCGTCGCCCTGGCGGAGAGACTGCGCGCCGCCGTCTACGGCGCCCCGCTGGGGGACCGCGTCTCCTTCCCCGAGGACCACCCGCTCTTCGCCGGCCCGCTGGGCATGTCGGTGAAGACCATCAGCGACCGGCTGGCCGGGCACGACCTGGTGGTGGTGATCGGCGCGGAGGTGTTCCGCTACTACCCGTACGTGCCCGGCGACTACCTCCCCCCGGGCACCGGGCTGCTCCAGATCACCGGCGACCCGGAGGCGGCCGCGGCCGCGCGGGTCGGCGACAGCCTGCTCGGCGATCCCCGGCGGGCGATCGAGCTGCTCCTCGACCTGGTCGAGGAGGGTTCGGCGCGGACCGCTCCGGAGCCGATGCCGCGGCCCCGCGCGCTGCCGTCCGCCCCGGACCGGCCGCTCACCCCGCCGGAGGTCTACGCCGCCCTGAGCAGGGTCCGCCCGCCGGACGCCGTCATCGTCAACGAGTCGACGTCGACCATGGCGCAGCAGCTCGAATGGCTGCCCACCACCCGATCGGGCTCGTTCTTCGCCACGGCCAGCGGAGGCATCGGCTGGGCCGTCCCGGCCGCGGTCGGCGTCGCGCTGGCCGACCGGGAGCGGGGGACGCGGCGCCCGGTGATCGGCCTGATCGGCGACGGCTCCTTCCAGTACTCCGTGCAGGCCCTCTACACGGCGGCCCGGCACCGCCTCCCGATCGTCTACGTGGTCATGCGCAACCACGAGTACTCGATCCTCAAGTCGTTCGCCCTGCTGGAGGACACCCCCGGGGTGCCCGGGCTCGACCTGCCCGGACTGGACGTCGCCTCGGTGGCCCGCGGCTTCGGGTGCCACGCCGTCGACGTGGAGACCACCGAGGACCTGGAGCGGGAGTTCACCGCGGCCCTGACCGCCGACACCCCCACCGTCATCGTCGTTCCCACCCGACCCCAGCAGGCCGCGCTGTAGACCGCGCGGCGGGGCCGGGTCGGGCGGCAGGAGCACCTCGGCGACCAGCGGGGGAAGGTGTCCGACCACCGGGCACCTTCCCCTTTCGGCACCACGGACCTCTCCGGCCCTCGCCATCGACCGCCCCCGCGCACGATCGCCGCTGCGGGCGGCTGGTGCGCTCGCGGACCGGAGCCGGTGCGCTGTGGGCCAAGTCCGGCACCACCGCCGCGCCTAACGTCTCGTCAGGAGCCCGGACGGGGCGGGGCTTTGGCCCCGGCCCGCTCGGAAGCCTCCACCCGCCGTCCGCACCCGGGCGGCAGGTCGATCCCGTGACAGGAGGCCGTCGAGGTGCCTGCAATACCCGTCGGTGGGCTGGTCCCCCGGGCCGTCGAGGAAGCCGCCGAGAACGCCGCCGATGTCGTCGTCCGCAACGCGAAGATCCACACCGGCGACGCCCGCCGCCCCCAGGCCGGCGCCCTCGCCATCCGCGACGGCGTGATCACCGTCGTCGGGGACGACCCGGACGTCGCCCCGGTCATCGGCCCGTCCACCGTCGTGGTCGACGCGCTCGGCCGGCGGGTGGTGCCCGGCCTCAACGACGCGCACCTGCACGTGATCCGGGGCGGCCTCAACTACGTCCTGGAGCTGCGCTGGGACGGCGTGACCTCGCTGCGCCGGGCGCTGGCGATGCTGCGGGAGCAGGCCGCCCGCACCCCCAGGGGCCAGTGGGTGCGGGTCGTCGGCGGCTGGTCGGCCGAGCAGTTCGCCGAGCGGCGGCTCCCGACGCCCGCCGAGCTGAACGAGGCGGCGCCGGACACCCCGGTGTTCGTCCTCCACCTCTACCAGTCGGCGATCCTCAACCGCGCCGCCCTGCGCGCCGTCGGCTACACCCGCGACACCCCGGACCCGAAGGGCAGCCAGATCGTCCGGGGCCGCGGCGGCGAGCCGAACGGCATGCTGTTGGCGGCGCCGAGCGCCCTGGTCCTCTACTCCACGCTGGCCAAGGCCCCGGTGCTGGAGGGCGAGGACCGTGCGACCTCCACCCGGCACTTCCTGCGCGAGCTGAACCGCTTCGGGCTGACCTCCGCGATCGACGCCGCCGGCGGCTTCCAGAGCTTCCCCGAGAACTACGCCACGGTGACCCGACTCGCCCGCGAAGGCCTGCTCACGCTCCGCATCGCCTACCACCTGTTCCCGCAGACCCCCGGCCAGGAGCTCGACGACCTCACCCGCTGGATCGAGACGGTCCGCCCCGGGGACGGCGACGCCTGGCTGCGGCTGAACGGCGCCGGCGAGAACCTCACCTGGGCCGCCGCCGACTTCGAGAACTTCGCCGAGCCACGCCCCGAACTCGGCCCCTACGAGGGCGAGTTCGAGAAGGCCGTCCGCCTGCTGACGGAGCACCGCTGGGGCTTTCGGCTGCACGCGACCTACGACGAGACGATCCGGCGCGACCTCGCGGTGTTCGAGAAGCTCGCCGCCGAGGGGCTCTTCCCGGCCGGGAACCGGTGGCTCTTCGACCACGCGGAGACCGTCTCCCGGGACAGCCTGGACCGGATCGCGGCCCTCGGCGGCTCGCTGTCGGTTCAGAACCGGCTGTCCTTCCAGGGCGAGGTGTTCACCCGCCGCTACGGCCTCGGCGCCGCCGCCGAGGCCCCGCCGATCCGCGCGATGCTGGAGCGCGGCCTGACGGTGGCCGCCGGTACGGACGCCACCCGGGTGTCCTCGTACAACCCCTGGGTCGCCCTGCACTGGCTGGTCTCCGGGCGCACGGTCGGCGGGTCGGCGATCCGGCCGCCGCAGAACCGGGTGGACCGGGCGACCGCGCTCGCGATGTACACCACTGCGGGCGCCGCCCTCACCGGCGAGCAGGACGTCAAGGGCGTGCTGCGGACCGGCTGCTACGGCGACCTGGCCGTCCTGTCCGAGGACTACTTCACCGTGCCGGAGCCGGAGATCCCGTCCATCGAGTCCCTGCTGACGGTCGTCGGCGGCCGGATCGTCCACGCGGCGGCCGAGTACGAGGGCATGGACGAGGAGCTCCCGCCGGTCAGCCCCGGCTGGAGCCCGGTCGCCCACTTCGGCGGCTACCAGGCCTCCGGTCGCGCCTCCGGCGCGGGCGCCCGCCAGGCGGAGCTGCTCGGCGAGGTCGTCACCGAGTCGCAGCTGCACCACCGCTGGCGGGTCGAGCGCGGCCTGGTGGACGAGCACCACCAGCCGTTCGACCCCTGCTTCCTCCTCTGATCCACCTCCCCCGCCCCCTGATCCACCTCCCCCGCCCCCGCGCGGAGCACCGCGCGGGGGCCCTGCCGAGACGAACCGAAGGGAACCCCGTCATGGTCGACCTCACCCAGGTCAGCCCCACCCCGAGCCCCGACCTGCTGACCCCCGACAACGCCGTGGTGCTGTTCGTGGACCACCAGCCGCAGATGTTCTTCGGCACCGGCAGCGGCGACCGCACCGCGATCGTCAACGCCACCGTCGGCCTCGCCAAGGCCGCCCGGGCCTTCGAGGTGCCGACCGTCCTGACCACCGTCGCCGCCGAGTCCTTCTCCGGCCCGCTGCTGCCGCCGCTGGCGGCGGTGTTCCCCAAGGCCGAGGTCCTCGACCGCACCTCGATGAACGCCTGGGAGGACGCGGCGGTCGTCGAGGCGGTCAAGGCCACCGGGCGCGGCAAGGTCGTCATCGCCGGCCTGTGGACCGAGGTCTGCCTGGTCCTGCCGGTGCTGTCCATGATCGACCAGGGCTACGAGGTCTACGTCGTCACCGATGCCTCCGGCGGCGTCTCCCCGCAGGCCCACGAGCACGCGATCCAGCGGATGACGCAGGCCGGCGCGGTGCCGGTCACCTGGGTCCAGGTGCTGCTGGAGCTCCAGCGCGACTGGGCCCGGACGGAGACGTACGGCGTGGTCACGGAGATCGTCAAGGAGCACGGCGGCGCGTACGGCCTCGGGATCGTCTACGCCCAGGCCGTCATCGGCGAGCACGCCGCCGGCTGACACCCACCACCGACGCTCCGTCAGAACAGGGACCAGGGACAGGACACGATGGATACCGGACTGCTGATCCTCCGCGTGGTGGTGGGCCTGCTCATCGCCGGGCACGGGGTACAGAAGGTGAGCCACCGCCTCGGGGGCAACGGCCTCGCCGGCGGGACGGAGGAGTTCCGGCACGACGGCTTCCGCGGCGGGACGCTCACCGCGCTCGCCGCGGGCGCCGGGCAGGTCGGTTCGGGCCTGTTCCTGGCCCTGGGCGCGCTCACCCCGCCGGCGGCCATGGTCGCCATGGGCGTGATGACGGTGGCGATGACCGTCAAACTGCCGCACGGGCTCTGGGTGCAGGACGACGGCTACGAGTACCCGCTGGTGCTGGTCGTCGTCGCGGGATCCCTCGCCCTCACCGGCCCGGGCCGGTGGTCCGTGGACCACGCCGTCGGCCTGACCGCCTGGCCGCTCTGGCTGTCGGTCACGGCCGCCGTGCTCGGCCCGGCGAGCGGGCTGCTCACCCGGGTGGTCCTGCACCACCCGCCCGCACCCGAGGAGGCGGCCGCCGTTGCGCGCCCTGCTGACTGACGCCCTGCGCACCCTCGCCCCGCCGCGCACCGACCGGCACGGGCCCCTCCCCCCGCTGATGCTGCTGCTGACGGTGGCGACCGGGGTGGTCGACGCCGTGAGCTACCTCGGCCTCGGGCACGTCTTCGTCGCCAACATGACCGGCAACGTGGTCTTCCTCGGCTTCGCCCTGGCCGGAGCCCCGGGCCTGTCGGCCACCGCCTCACTCGTCTCGCTGGCCTCCTTCCTGGCCGGCGCACTCGTCGGCGGACGGCTCGGCAGCCGGTCGGCAGCCCACCGCGGACGCCTGCTGGCCCTGGCCGTCGGCGTCCAGACGGCCCTGACGGCCGCGGCGGCCGCCACCGCCGCGGCCGGCGGCGCCGACTACGTCCTGATCGTCCTGCTGGGCCTGGGCATGGGCCTGCAGAACGCGGTCGCCCGGCGGCTCGCCGTACCCGACCTGACCACCACCGTCCTCACCCTCACCCTGACCGGCCTCGCCGCCGACTCGACGGCAGCCGGCGGCACGGCGCCGCGCCCGGGCCGTCGGATCCTCTCCGCCCTGGCGATGCTGCTCGGCGGCCTCGCCGGCGCGGCGCTGGTCCTGCACGGGCGGCCCGCCGCGGCCCTCGCCCTGGCCGCCCTGCTGCTCCTCGGCACGGCGCTGGCCGCCCACCGGCTCTCGGCCGCCGACGGCCCCGACGCCCCCTGGGCCGCGCCGGCGGCCTGAGCAACCCACCGCACCGTCACAACGTCAGAACATCAGGAGCTTCCCCATGATGCGACGCTTCGCCCGACGCCTCGTCCCGCTCGCCGCGGCGATCGCCGCGCTGACGGCCCTGCCCGCCGCCTCGGCGGCCCAGCCCGCACCGGCCAGCCGCCACACCTTCGCCGTCGGCCCGCAGTACGACTCCACCCACGTGTACGTCGAACCGGGCACCGAGCAGGCGTTCGCGGCCAGTTGGGTGGCCACCTTCGGCGGCAGCACGATCGGCCCGAACGCCACCCAGGTGACGCCCACGCCCAGCCGGACGCTCTCCGAGCTGGTGGTCTCCCCGGTCGGCACGCTGTCGGTGTTCGACTACACCACGCCCGTCCCGTACCCGTTCGGCACCGAGCGCACCGGCTGGCTGGTCACCGACCTCGACCAGGCGGTCCGCGCCGCCCGCGCCGACGGAGCCGCCGTCACCGTGGCGCCGTTCGCCGACCCGATCGGCCGGGACGCCGTCGTCCAGTTCCCCGGCGGCGTCAATGCCCAGCTCTACGTGCACACCACGCCGCCGTCCTACCCCGAGTTGGCCAGCGTGCCGGAGAACCGGCTCTACCTGTCACCGGACGCGGTGGGCGCCTTCCTGCACAGCTTCCTCGCCTTCACCCAGGGCCGGATCGTCTCCGACGACCGCCGGGCCGACGGCGCCGCGATCGGACTGCCCGGCACCGCCTACCGGCTCGTCCGCCTCACCTCCGGCTTCGGCACCACGACGGTCGCCGTGACGGACGGCCACCTGCCGTACCCGTTCGGCCGGGAGCTCACCGGCTACGGCGTGGCGGACCTCGGCGCCACCCTGGAGCGGGCGAAGGCCGCCGGCGCCTCGGTGCTGTCGGGCCCGGTCCGGGCGGGCGGCCGGGACACCGCGATGGTGCGGTTCCCCGGCGGCTACGTCGCGGAGCTGCACAACGACCGGTGAGCGGCAGGGGCGATCACACCGCGACGCCGTACCCCGCCGCCCGGGGGGCGCGTACCCGCGGCCCCGCCGGCCCGCCCACGCACCCGGCGGCCCGGCCCGCCCCGGGGCACGCCAGCCCCAAGCGTGGGGGCGGCCCCCCGGCGCATCCGGGGCGGGGCTCCCCCCGGCCCGGGGGGGGGCGGGGCCCAACACCCGGCCCGCCCGAACCCGGGGGCCCGGGGGCCCCGCAGCGGCGCCCGGCCCGGCCGCACCACGCTCCCTTGGGCCAGGCCCGCCAGTGCGCACGCCTGCCACTCGCGCGGCGAGACCCCGTAGGCGGCCCGGAAGGCCCGGCTGAAGTGACTGGCGCTCACGAAGCCCCACCGGCCGGCGACCGCCGCCACGGTCGCCCGGTCCGCGTTCGGACGCCCCAGGTCCCGGCGGGACATGTCCAGCCGCTGGCGCTGGATCCAGCGGGCCACCGTCACCCCCTCGAAGCGGAAGAGCTTGTGCAGGTACCGCACCGACACGTGATGGGCCCCGGCGATCCGCTCCGGTGAGAGGTCCCGGTCCCCCAGGTGGCGCAGGATGTGGTCCTTCACCCGGGCCAGGGTGGCCAGGGCCGCCTCGGGCGCCTCCGGGGCGGCCCTGCCGCGCCGTTCGTGGGCGAGCACCGCGAGCAGGTCGAGCGCCGTGGCGGCGAGCCAGCGGGCCACCTGTGGCTCCATCGAACCGGCCGACCGGGAGAGGCACTCCAGGTAGGCGGCCACCAGGCGGGCGGTGTCGTCGCGGGTGTCGAAGGCCGTCGCGGTCAGCACCCGCAGGTCCTCCTCGGTGACGCCCACCGCCGAGCGCGGCCAGTGGAACGCCGTGAAGACGAACGGTTCCGGCAGCTCCTTGACGAACGGCCTCCCGGCGTCCGAGATCGCGAAGGCGCCCGGGCGCAGCTCCACCTGGCGGCCGTCCTGGACCAGCCGGGCGGTGCCGCGGTGGTGGAGCGCCAGGGTGAGGTGGTCCTCCCCGCCGCGGGCGATCAGGCCCGCGCTGCGCTCGACCCGCTGCGGTCCGGCCTGGACCAGGGAGACCTGCACGGCGCCCAGCCGGTGGCTGGTGATCGCCGCGGGCGCGGGCGCGTCCTCTCGCAGGGCGACGTCGAGCGGGATGAAGGTGCGGGAGACGGCCTCGTGCCAGTACTCGGCGCGGTCGCCGGACGGTATCCCTGTGGTGTCGAGGACGACGGACATCTGTACTCCTCTTCGGGGGGCCGGCCGATCGGGGCCCACCAGGAACGGCTGTGCAGGACGACGCGCACGGTGTCGGCCGCCTGGACGGTGGCCCGATCGTGCGCTTCGGCGGACGGTTCGGCAGACGGCTCGGCGGCCCGGTCAGCCGGCCTCGTCGTTCCGGAGCGAGCGCCACTCGCGCGGCGGGACCCCGTACGCGGCGCGGAAGGCCCGGCTGAAGTGCGCCGGGTTGACGAAGCCCCAGCGCTGGGCGACAGCTGACACGGTCGGGGCCGTACGACCGCGGCGGCCCAGCTCGCGGGCACAGGCTTCCAGGCGGCGCTGCTGGACGAGGCGGCTCACCGTCACTCCCTCGTTCTCGAAGAGCCGGTGCAGGTACCGCACGGAGATGTGGTGGGCCCGCGCGATCCGCTCGGGTGTCAGCTCCGGATCGCCCAGCCGGTGGTCGATGTACTCCCGCACCCGCCGGACCAGGTGCCCGTCGGGGCCGTCCGGCTCGTCCGTGGCCCGGCCGGCCACCAGGTGGGCGACGAGCGCGCTCACCAGGTCGGCGACGCGTCCGGCCAGCAGGTCACCGACCGGTGCGGGGAGCGACCGGGCGGACGCGGCCAGGGCGCCGAGGAAGGGCGCCAGCACCGGCCCGCAGCCGTCCGCGGGGCCGACGGCGGTGCCCGCCGCATGCCGCAGGTCGCGCTCCGCCGCACCGAGCAACCGGCTCGGCAGGTGGACCAGATGGGTGCGGAAGCGCTCCGGGAAGTCGACGGCGTAGGGCCGCTCGGTGTCGTACAGCATGAGCCCGCCCGGCAGCGCCTCCGCCCGGCGCCCGTCCTGCTCCAGCACGGCCCGGCCCGACACCTGCACCCCGACCCCGACCTGCGGCTCGGTGCGCGGGGCCCGGGCGATCAGGTCGGCCGTACGGGAGAGGCGGGCGGCGTCCGCCTCCAGGGTGGAGATCCGTACGTAGCCGAGCCGGTGCGACTCCAGGAGTCCGTCGAACGGCCGCCCGGTGAGCGGGTGCACCTCCACCGGCACCAACGTCCGCGACACCATCGCGCTCCAGAACGCCGCCTTCTCCTCGTCCGCGACCGACCCGGTCGTCACCCGCACGCCCATCTGACCGCCCTTCCGCCGAAGCCCTGCGCGGTCCAGCGTGGACCGCGCGCACGACGTGCCGTTAGGTCATCTGACTGCCGCGCCGGGAAGGGCGGTTCGAGGAGCCGTTCCGGCAGGTCAGCCGCCGTCCAGGGCGTGGGCGAGCGCGGCCCGGGTGGTGATGCCGAGCTTCGGGAAGATCCGGTAGAGGTGGGCCCCGACGGTGCGGGGCGACAGCTGGAGCTGCCGGCCGATCTCCTTGTTGGTCAGCCCGGTCGCGGCCAGCCGGGCGATGCGCAGCTCGTGACCGCTGAGGCCGGCCGGCTCCGCGACCGGTCCGCCCGGCGGCAGCGCCACGGAGTCGCCGGCCGCCCGGAGTTCCGCCTCGCACTGCCGGGCCCAGGGGGTGGCCTCCAGGCGGCGGAACACGTGGTGGGCCGCGCGCAGCGCCTCCCGGGCCCCGGGCCGGTGGCGCCGGCGCAGCCACGAGCCGTGGGCGAGCCGCAGCCGGGCGAGGTCGAACGCCCACCGCTCGGCGCCCGGTACGGCGTACGCGGCGCGGTAGGCGGCGTCGGCCTCGTCGTCGTCGGCGGAGGCGGCCGGGGCGGTGGCGGCCAGGGCGGTGGCGGCCGCGAAGAGGAAGGCGTGGCGACCGGAGATCTCCGCCGAGCGCGCCGCGGCCCCGGCCGCGAGGTGGTCCCGGGCCTCCTCGTGCCGGCCGGTGTGCACGGCGGCCGTCACCAGGTCGAGGACCAGCGCGTGGCGCCACGGCGACCCGTTGGGCAGCCGCCCGGGCGGGGTGAGCTCGCAGAAGTGCGCGTACGCCTCCTCGTCGCGTCCGTGGGCGAGCGCCGCCAGGCCGCGCAGGTGGGTCAGGCGGTCCAGCACGTACCGCATCCGGGCCCGGGTGGCGGCCGGGCGGACGGCCCGCTCGATCTCCCGCAGGCCGTCCTCGTCACCCCGGCCGGCCAGGAAGTGGGCGTAGTACTGGCGGAACATCAGGGCGTTGGTGTGATAGCCGAGTTCGTCCGCGATCTCGGCCTCGCGCAGGCAGGCGGCCGCCCGGTCCCAGTGCCCGAGCAGGAAGTCCTGGTGGCACTTGGCCTTCGCCACCGAGCCCTGGGTGGCGTAGCCGTGGAAGCCGGTGAAGCGCCGCCACAGGTCGCCCTCGGGGCAGTCGAGCGCCGAGGCGGTCCACAGCAGGAGCCAGGCCGCACCGGCCTCCTGCTCCTCGGTCATGGCCCCGGCCACCGTCCGCAACGCTTCGGCGACCTCCGGGCCGGGGGCGGTCCAGGCCCGCAGGCACAGCCGCCCCACCTCGGAGACGTTCTCCCGGTGCCGTTCCAGGGCGTGCCACACCCACGGGTCGTCGGTGTAGCTGGCGGCCAGCAGCAGCTTGAAGTACACCTGGTCGACCAGCCCGCCGAAGGTGTCGGCGCCCGGGGCGGTGAGCGCGTCGAGGGCCGCGGGCAGCAGGGCGGCGGAGGACTCGAAGTCGACGTGGTGGCTCTGGTCGGCGTAGACCACCGCGTACGCGAACAGCGGGGCTACGTCCTGCGGCACCGTACTGGACTTCAACTCCTCCACCAGGTCCACGGAGTGGCGCAGTTGCCCGCCGCGCGCCGCCATCACCGCGGCCCAGGTGAGCCGGCGGGTCTGGTCGCAGGAGCCGGGGCTGAGGGCGGCGGCGCGTTCGAGCAGCAGCGCGCCCTCCGCGTCGCCCCCTCGACGCGCGAGGTCGCGCCCCGCCTCCTGCAGCCGCTGCGCGAGTGCCTCGTCGGGCAACAGCGCGGCCGACGCCTCGTGGGCCAGCCGCCTGGGATCGTCCGGCGCGAGGGCGGCGGACAGGGCCCGGTGCGCTTCCCGGCGGGCACTGTCGGAGGCGGTGGAGACGACGGCGGTACGGACCAGGGGGTGCCGGAACACGAGCTGTCCGGCCCGGTCGAGCCGGACCAGCCCGTCCGCCTCGATCCGTTCCAGGATCTCCCGCGCGTTCTCGTCCGCGACGGCGCGCAGCCACGCCCCGGTGGCGGACTCCGTACCGGTGGCCAGGGCGCCCAGCAGCAGCAGGCGGCCGACCTCGGGCGTCACGGCGCCCAGGCGGTCGGCGAACATCCGCTCCAACTTCCGTCCCAGTGGCAGCCGTTCGGGCAGCGGGGCGGCCCCCAGCTGCTGGGCGGCCGCCAGTTGGCGCGGCAGCTCCACCAGTGCCAGCGGGTTCCCGGCCGCCTCCGTGAGGACCCGGTCCCGGGGGGGGGCGGCGGGGGGGGGGGGGCGGGGGGCCCGCCGTAGCGCCCCGGGCGCCCCGGGCGGGGGCCGCACCGCGACGGGGGCGGCCGACCCCGACCGGG
>NZ_JBHWIJ010000114.1:16465-23313 GCF_042732255.1 Kitasatospora sp. NPDC059803
CCCGGGTGTGCCCGCCCGCGCCGGGGCGCCCCGGGCCCGGGGGGGGGGGGGCGTGGGCGGGGTCGGGGGCCCCCCGCTCTCCCCCCGGGCCCCCCCGGGGCAGGGCCCGCACGTCGACGGTCTCGGCCGACCACGTCCGGGCGGCCGGTCCGCCCGGTCGGATGGCGGCGACGATCACCACCGGCAGCTCGGCGCAGCGGCGGTTCAGGAAGGCGAACACGCTCGCGCTGGAGGAGTCGATCCAGTGCAGGTCGTCCAGGAGCAGCAGCACCGGGGCGGTCCGCACCGCCTCCTCCAGCAGGGCCAGCGCGGCGGCGCCGACGGCGAACCCGCTCGGGGTGCCGGCCCGGACGCCGAGCGCGCTCTCCAGGGCCTCCCGCTGGTGCGCGGACAGGGCGTCGGTGTGCTGGAGCAGCGAGCGGAAGGCCTGGTGGAGGGCGCCGAACGCGAGATCCGTCTCCGCCTCCGTACCGAGCGCCCGCAGGACGGTGAACCCCCGCTCCCGCGCCGCCCGTTCCACCCAGGCCAGCAGTGTGCTCCTGCCGACCCCGGCCTCACCGCGCAGCAGGACCGTGGAACCGCTCGCACCGTCCACGGCCTGGACCAGCGCCGCGGTCAGCAACTCCGTCTCCCGTTGCCGCCCGACCAGCCCCGGCACCCGCCCGTCCTCCGCCACCCTTGCCCCCTCGGGTCCGCCCGGGTCACTCCACGGGCAGCCAAGGCTACCGTCCGTCAACGTCTCCGGGCACGCCGTCGGACGCTCCCCGGGTCGCCGTGGGCCACTCAACGTGATCGGGCACGTCCGCCGTGGCACGTCGTTCGACTTCTTCGGTTCGTCCGCGTTTTGGCTCCGGGCCGCAGGGCACGCGCCGTTCAGGGAGGTCCGGAGCTACAAGCGGAGGACCCAAATGTCAACAGGGACCCTCATCGCAGTCCTCGTCATCGTCTTCGCCCTTCTGGTCGTGGCCGCGCTGGTGGCGACGTTCGCCATCCGCCGCCGCCATCTGCAGGAACGGTTCGGCCCGGAGTACGACCGGACCGCCGAGGCGAAGGACGGCCGTTTCGCCGCCGACCGGGAGCTGCGCAAGCGCGAGTCGCGCCACGACTCGCTGAACATCAAACCGCTGTCACCAGGTGCCCGTGACCGCTACGCCAAGGACTGGGCACGGGTGCAGGAACAGTTCGTCGACCGGCCCGACGACACGGTGCACGAGGCGGACCGGCTCGTCACCACGCTCATGAGCGAGCGCGGATACCCGACCGAGGGGTACGAGCAGCAGCTCAAGGACCTCTCCGTCGAACACGGGAGCGTGCTGACGCACTTCCGGTCCGCCCACGAGGTCAACGACCGCAGCAGCCGCCACCAGGCGACCACGGAAGAACTGCGGGGCGCCATGGTGCACTACCGCACCCTGTTCGAGGAACTGCTCCACAACGGCGACCGTCCGCAGGGCAGCCGTGCGTGAGCCCCGGACCGGCGAGTTGAGCCGACGGGGCGAGACCGGCGACGGCCGCCGACCGGAACTGCCGAAAGGGAAGTGAAGAGATGCACAGCCGAGCAACATCCGAACCGGTCGAGGGCGGCCTGTCCACGGAGGACCTGGCCGGCGCCCGACAGGACACCGACGAACAGAGCGACACCTCCGGGGCGGATTCGCCACCGGCGTTCCCCGGGGAAGCCACCACCGAACAGCGGAGCGGCGAGCAGGAGTTCACGCTCGAAGGCCGCGACCGCGAGCAGGAAAGTGGGCAGGAAGAGCACCAGGAAACGGGCTACACCCAGGCATCCGAGCCATCCGAGCCGTCCGAGCGCACCGAGGGCTCGGAATCCGCCGAGAACGAACCCCTGCTGGGCGGGCAGCAGGAGGAGTTCCGCTCCCGGTGGCAGAAGATCCAGGGCGACTTCGTCGACGACCCGCGCAACGCCGTGTCCGCGGCCGACAACTTGGTCGCCGAGGCGATGCAGGCACTCGCCACCACCTTCTCCGCGCACAAGCAGGACCTCGAAGGCCAGTGGCACCGCGGCGACGAGGTGCCGACCGAAGAACTGCGCGTCGCGCTCCAGCGCTACCGCTCGTTCTTCAACCGCCTGCTCAACACCTGAAGCAACGGGGCCGAAGCCGCGCCCCCCGACCTGCGATGATCGAGTTCCATCCGGTCCTCGCCCAAAAAAACCGAACAGGTTCTTCGGGCCTCCTGCGAACCTCAGGAGGCCTGCTGCTGGACCGGACCGGGCGACAGCAGCCGCGACACGAGGGTGCGGGTCCATTCGGCGGTCAGCGGCAGGTCGGTGAAGACGGCACGGTAGTAGAGGGGCGCGAGTACGGCGTCCGCGGTGTGTTCGAGGGTCGGGGGCTGTTCACCCCGGGCCCGTTCCCGCCCGAGGATGGCTTCGAGCCCTTGCTCGCGCTCTCCTGCGCGCCAGCTCTTATGACAACAGCATTGACGTGTAGGGACGCCACCGGTTTCATGTCTCGCACCCCTCCCCCACACGAGCAAGGCGGTGATCCGTTGACACCGACGGTGAAGGCCACGGGCGACGCTCCGAGACCGGACACGAGCAGCCCCCACGTCACCATGCACAAGTCCATCGGCCTGCTGGACGGGGCGACGATCGCCGCCTCCAGTACGGCGGCCACCAGCAGCATCGGCATCGGCCTGGGCCTGATGGCCGGAGTCGTCGGCCTGCACCTGCCCGCGATCATGCTGTTGGCCTTCCTGCCCGTGCTCGCCATCGCGGGCGGGTACGGGCGACTGAACGCCGTTGAGCCGGACGCCGGCAGCAGCTACCGCTGGGTGGGCCGAATACTCAACCCCTGGCTGGGCTTCCTCACCGGCTGGGTGAACACCGTCGGCACCGTGGTCTTCATGGCCTACACCACCACGGTCACCGGGTCCTCCATCATCCAGCTCCTCGACCTGGCCCACGTGCGCAGCGTCGCGGGCCTCCGCCTCGACGCCGACTCGACCGTCCAGTGCACCCTGCTCGGCCTGGTGGTCCTGGCCGGCGCGGCGCTGGTGGCGGTGCGCGGCCTGGACCTGGCCGCCCGGCTGCAGAAGGCGCTGCTGGTGTTCGAGTACGCGGTGCTGCTCGGCTTCTGCGGGTACGGACTGTTCGCCGGCGACCAGCCGTTCTCACTGCAGTGGTTCAACCCGTTCGACATCCCGTCCTTCGACGCGCTCGCCCAGGGCATGGTGCTGGCGGTGTTCTGCTACTGGGGCTTCGAGTCGGTGTTCAGCGTCGGCGAGGAGGTGCGCAGCCCCCGGGACGCCTCGCGGGGCGGCATGCTCGCCCTGGTGGTGATGCTGCTGCTCTTCCTGCTCGCCGGTACGGCCTTCCAACGGGTGCTGCCGCTCGACGAGTTGGCCGACAACGGCGCGCACGGGCTCGCCTACTTCGGCACGACGCTCGCCCACCAGCCGTTGGCCGCCCTGCCGTTGATCGCGCTCATGTTCTCCGCGGTGGCCTCCCTGCAATCGTCCGTGATCCCGACGGCGCGCGGAATGTACGCGATGGGGCGCGACGGCGTGCTCGGCCCGGTCTGGACCCGGCTGCACCCGAAGCACGCGACGCCCGCCGTCGGCACGCTCCTGATCACCGGCATCGCGATGGCCCTCGCGCTGGCCTCGATCGTCATCCCCACCGTCAACGACCTGATCTCCGCCTCCGTCAACGCGATCGGCATCATCGTCGCGCTGTACTACGCGCTGACGGCCGTCGCGGCGGCCGTCCGGTTCCGGCACCTGCTGCGCAGCAACCTGCTGGAGGGGCTGCGCGCGGTGGTCGGCCCGCTGCTGGGCGCGGCGACCCTGCTCGCCGTCGGCGGCTATCTCGCCTGGTCGTTCTACGACTCCGCCGACCACTTCGAACTAGCCGCCGACAACGGGTGGTTCGAGCTGACCGTGACGGTGATGATGATCGTCACCGGACTACCGGCGGCCGCCTGGGCCCGCTGGCGGCGGCGCTCGCCCTACTTCCTGCCCGACACCGACTGACGATCCACGGAAGCCACGAGAGAACGGAGCACCCCATGCCCGAGGCCGATCTGGTCTTCACCCGCGGCCCGGTCCACACCGGTGACGCCGCCCGCACCCGGGCGACCAGCCTGGCCGTGACCGGCGAGCGGATCACCGCCGTCGGCCACGACGAGGTCCGGGAGCTGATCGGGCCGGGGACGGAGGTCGTGGACCTCACCGGCAAGCTGCTGCTGCCCGGATTCCAGGACGCGCACATCCACGCGGTCTTCGGCGGCACCGAGTTGGCGGTCTGCGACCTCACCGGCACGGTCGGCGTCGCCGACTACCTGGAGCGGATCCGCGCGTACGCCGACGCCAATCCCGGCCAGGCGTGGATCACCGGCAGCGGCTGGTCGATGGAGAGCTTCGAGGGCGGGCTGCCGACCCGGCAACTGCTGGACTCCGTCGTCCCGGACCGCCCGGTGTACCTGACCAACCGCGACCACCACGGCGCCTGGGCCAACACCCGGGCGCTGGAGCTCGCCGGCCTCACCCGGGACACCCCCGATCCGGCGGACGGCCGGATCGAGCGCGAGCCGGACGGCACTCCGGGCGGCACGCTCCAGGAGGGCGCCACCGGCCTGGTCGCCCGGCTGATCCCGCCCTCCACCGCCGCCGACCGGCTGGACGGGCTGCTGCGCGCCCAACGGCTGCTGCACTCGCTCGGCATCACCGGCTGGCAGGACGCGCTGCTCGGCGAGTTCAACGGCCAGCCGGATCCGTCCGACGCCTACCTGGCCGCCGCGCGCTCCGGCGCGCTGACCGCCCGGGTGACCGGCGCGCTCTGGTGGGACCGCGACCGAGGGGCCGAGCAGATCCCCGAACTGGTCGAGCGGCGTGCAGGGTTGAGCCAGGGGCGGTTCCGGGCCGGCTCGGTGAAGATCATGCAGGACGGCATCGCCGAGAACTTCACCGCTGCCATGACCAGCCCCTACCTGGACGGCTGCGGCTGCGCCACCGCCAACTCCGGCCTCAGCTTCGTCGACCCGGCCGCCCTGCGCGGGTACGTCACCGAGCTGGATGCGCTCGGCTTCCAGGTGCACTTCCACGCCCTCGGCGACCGGGCCGTCCGCGAGGCGCTGGACGCGGTCGAGGCCGCCCTCGCCGCCAACGGGCGACGCGGCACCCGCCATCACCTCGCCCACCTCCAGGTGGTTCACCCGGATGACCTCGACCGTTTCGCCCGGCTCGGCGCGATCGCCAACATCCAGCCGCTCTGGGCCGCGCACGAGCCTCAGATGGACGAGTTGACGATCCCGTTCCTCGGCCCGGAGCGCGCCGCCTGGCAGTACCCCTTCGGCGCCCTCCAGCGCGCGGGCGCCACCCTGGCGGCGGGCAGCGACTGGCCGGTGAGCAGCCCGGACCCGCTCGCCGGCGTTCACGTGGCCGTCAACCGGAGGGAGCCGGGGGCCGCCGACGGCCGGGTCTTCCTCCCCGAGCAGCGCCTCGACCTGGCCTCCGCCCTCGCGGCGTACACGGCCGGAACCGCGCACGTCAACGGCCATGACGACGCCGGCACCCTCACGGCGGGCCACCTCGCCGACCTCGTCGTCCTGGACCGCGACCTCTTCACCGCCCCCGCCGAGGAGATCGCCGACGCCCGCGTCCTGCGCACCTACGTCGGCGGCCGGCTCGTCCACGCGGCGGACTGACCCACCCGGGGGGGGAGTCGGCGCCCCGGCGTCTCAGGGCACTACCGGGATCCCCCGCACGAAGTGGTGAAACGTACCCAGGAACGCGTAGGCGCCAGGGCTGCGTCGGCACCGTGACGGTCGCCGACGCAGCCGGGAGCGATCGGCCCGGTTCCGAGGGCCGATTCGGATCCGGCAGCGCTCGGCCCGTCGCCCGCGCTCAGCCCGTCGCCGGGAGACGGGCCTCGGCGGCGTCGAGGAGGAGGTCGAGGGCGTAGGGATAACCGCTGCGGCGCATGTCGCTGGTGAGGAGGCGGGCGGTGGCGGCGATGTGCGGGTGCGTGGTGGCGTCGAGCCGGGCGTAGGAGGCCTGCCAGACCTCCAGGTCGGCGGCCTGGGCCGCGGCGGGCAGGGCGAGGGCGGCGGCGTCGAGCGCGGCGAAGCCGAGGCTCTGGTCGACGAAGGCGTGGTAGATCCGGACGGCCTCGCGGTCGGGGAAGCCCGCCCCGCGCAGGACGCCGAGGATGGCCTCGACGGCGGCGATCTCGTAGGTTCGGCCGGTGGTGCGGTGGGCGGCGAGCAGCGCGGCCTGGGGGTGGGCCTGGTAGGCGGCGTGGATTCGCAGGCCGATGGCGCGCAGGTCGGCGCGCCAGTCACCAGTGGCCTGCCAACCGTACTGGGCGCGGCCGATGAGCTCGTCGGCGACGGCGAGCAGCAGGTCGTCGGTGCTGCGGAAGTAGCGGTAGACGGCGCTGGGATCGGCGCCGAGCGCGGTACCGAGCCGCCGTACGGTGAGCGCGTCCGCGCCGTGCTGCTCGATGAGCCGCAACGCGGTGTCGACGATCAGTTCCCTGGACAGGATGACGCCTTGCTTGGTGGGCCGCCGACGCTGCCGCCGGGGCTCGGGGACTACCCGTTCGCTCATACCGGCAGCGTAGGTCAACATGCTTGACGTAAGCCAGGGAAGGCTCGCATTTCCGCCGTGCCCGAGGAGGTCCCGTGCACCCTCCCGGCCCTGGCCCCCGGAGAAGAGCGCCAGATCGCGATCCCGCAGAAAGCCGCGGCCCAGGGCCCCACCGGCTTGCTCTACGACGCCGACGGCGCCGGGTGCCGGGAGGCCGCCGACCAGCGTCCGGGGGGGGGCGCAACGTACGGGCCCGTTACCGGGGGCCGCAACAGCTGGGGCGGCCACGGGGGCAG
>NZ_JBHWIJ010000114.1:23323-24596 GCF_042732255.1 Kitasatospora sp. NPDC059803
CTGTTCTCTAGACGCCCCCGGGGGGAGGGCTGCTTGTGCCACAGCCCCCCCCGGCGACGCGGGCTGGCCGCACCGGACGGACCGTAGCCGAGGCGCAGCACGAGCTGGACGTGCCCGGGTCCCTCGTCCGTATCGCGCAGACGCCAGCGGGTGTCCGGGATCTCCACGGCCTGGTGCAGGACGGAGGCACGCAGGCCGCGGACGGTGGCCAGCAGCCAGACCCGTTCCATGGCCTGTCCGGTGCGCAGCCAGTCTGCCCGGCTGTCGAGGTGGGTGGTGAGGGTGGCCAGTTGCGGCAGCGCCTCGAAACGTTCGGCCGGGGTGCTGTGGTGCGGCGGGTGACCGTCGAAGCCGCGCATCGGGACGCGGGCGTCGCGGTCGTGCGAGCCGAGGGCGGCGAGCGGGATGCCGTCGTAGGAGGGCTCCAGCCGTAGCCAGCGGTGGGTCTCGGCCTCGCGGGTGACGTCGGCGGCGATCCGGGCCTCGGCCTCGGAGGTGAGGGCGAGCACGCGGCGCACCCCGTCCTCCTCCAGCACGGTGAGCGTGACGCCTTCGTCCCGGCCAGCCGAGATGAGCTCGGCGACCAGTGCCTCGGGGACGTCCCGGTTGGTGAACGGCTGCCGACTGGAGTGGCGCCCGGCAATGGCCGGGTAGAGGTCGGCACCGAAGGGCAGCGGTGTGCGGGCCTGCGTGGAGAGGTCGAGCACGGCACACGGTTGCGCGCCTTCGCCGGACGGCAGCAGCCGGACGGCGGCCTCGCGGCCGAGGTGCGCGGCGGCCACGCGCAGATTGAACAGGGCAGCGCCGATCGAGATGTGCAGCGCCCGAAGGTCCGGGTCGGCGGCCGGAACGGCCCGGCTCAGGTCGGCGTGGACCTCCAGCCCGAGCAGGTCGGGCGTGGGACGGAAGCGCCAGGGCTGGCTGTTGTGCAGCGAGGGCGCCAGGCCTCCGGCTTCGGCCAACAGGTGCAGATCCGCAGTGGTGAGGGCGGTTTCGGTGGTCATGGTTGATCACTCCCTGTTCTCGGCGGGGAGCTCCGGTAGTTCAAGCATCCGCCGATCCGGTGATGCCGAGCGAGGGTCCTAAGGCCCTGGCCCCACGGCCGAGCGGCACCGGTGCCCGCCGACGCGTCCCGGCCGACTCCCCGACCACGGAAGTACCGCAACTCGCATCCACCGACCGAACAGGTTCTTCGGGCCTCCTGCGAACCTCAGGAGGCCTGCTGCTGGACCGGACCGGGCGACAGCAGCCGCGACACGAGGGTGCGGGTCCA
>NZ_JBHWIJ010000115.1:0-24407 GCF_042732255.1 Kitasatospora sp. NPDC059803
CAGGGGCTGCGCCTCGACTTCGAAACCCCCCCCGCACCGGCGGCCGACCCGGACGGGCCTCAACTGCCCTCCGGCGGCCACGGCCTGGACGGCATGCGCACCCGCGCCGACGACCTCGGCGGCACGCTGCAGGCCGGCCCCACCACGGAGGGCGGCTTCGCCGTCCGGGCCCGCCTACCGCTGACCGTCGCCTGAACCTCAGGCAGCGGCGGCGCGCTTCACCAGTTCCGCCCACACCTCGTCGACCCGGGGCGCGAGCGCCTCCAGCGGCCCACCGTTGTCGATCACCACGTCGGCGATCGCCAGCCGGTCCGCCCGCGAGGCCTGGGCGGCCATCCGGGCCCGGGCCTCCTCCTCGGCCATCCCGCGCAGCCGCACCAGCCGCTCCACCCGCACGTCGTCGGCCGCGTCGACCACCACGACCAGGTCGTACAGCGGGGCGAGGCCGTTCTCCGCGAGCAGCGGCACGTCGTGCACCACCACCGCGTCCGGCGCGGCCGCGGCCTCCAGTTCGGCGGACCGGGCGCGCACCAGCGGGTGGACGATCGCGTTCAGCGCCTGGAGCCGCGCCGGGTCGGCGAACACGATCGCGCCGAGGGCCGGGCGGTCGAGCGCGCCGTCCTCGCGCAGCACCTGCGGCCCGAACTCGGCGGCCACGGCCGCCAGACCGTCCGTCCCGGGCGCGACCACCTCGCGGGCGATCACGTCGGAGTCCACGATCACCGCGCCGTGGGCGGCGAAGAGCCGGGACACCTCGCTCTTGCCGGCGCCGATGCCACCCGTCAGTCCGATCTTCAGCATGGCGTCAGGCTACCGGCGCCCGGACCGCCGACGCCATGGACCGGCCACCCGGCCCAGGCCCCCGGCACCGTCAGCCCAGCTCCAGGCTCTCGCCCTCCCCCAGCACGGTCAGCTCCGCGCCGGTGCCCGGCCCGTCGGGCCCGAGCAGCCGGGTGGCGATCATGTGCCCGATCGGGCTGAGCGTCGCCTCGTGCACCGGCACCGCCACGCGCGGGGCCGCCTCCCGGACGTAGTCGACAACCTCACCGGCCTTGCTCCACGGCGCCGCGAGCGGCAGCAGCAGGGTGTCCACCGAGTGCGGCGGCACGGTGAAGGCGTCGCCGGGGTGGAACAGCCGGCCGTCGAAGAGGAAGCCGATGTTCTTCACCTGCGGGATGTCCTGGTGGATGACCGCGTGCCATTCGCCGTGCACACTCACCCCGACCCCGCCGACCTCGAAGGCGTCGCCCTCGCCGACCACGGCGACGCGCTGCGCCACGCCGTCCAGTTGGGCGGCCACCGCGCTGTTGGTCCACACCCGAAGGGCCGGGTCGGCCTCCAGGGCGGCGCGCAGCCGGGCCTCCTCGAAGTGGTCCATGTGCTCGTGGGTGATCAGGACGGCGTCGGCCCCGGTCAGCGCGGCGGGGTCGGTGAACGCCCCGGGGTCGACGACGACGGTCGTCCCGTCGTGCTCCAGGCGTACGCAGGCGTGTCCGAACTTGGTGATCCTCATGCGGCCGACCATACAGCAGGACTGCACAGTTTTGCTGTGGAGATTCCCGGTAGGCTTCTCCCATGAACAGTCCGGCTCCCGAAACCCTCGAACTCGCCGCCGAGCTGCGCGCCGCCATCGGCGACCTGGTCCGCTCCCTGCGCCCGGGCGACGAGCTGCCGCAGAACCAGGCCGGCGTCCTCGGCGTCCTCGTCCGCGACGAACGCGCCTGCACCGTCGCCGAACTCGCCGAGCACCAGCGCGTCCGCCACCAGTCGATGGCCCGCACCGTCGCCCTGCTGACCGAGGCCGGGCTCGTCGCCCAGCAGCCCCACCCCACCGACGGCCGGAAACTGCTGGTCACCGCGACCGGAGCGGGCCGCGCCGCCCTGCTGGAGCAGCGCGCCCGCCGGGAGGAGCGGATCGCCACCGCCATCGAGGCCCGTCTCACCCCCGAGGAGCGGCTGGCCCTGAGGGCGGGCGTCGACCTACTGCGCCGACTGCGCTGAGCCCACCAGGTCCCTGGCCTCCGGCCGCGGGGCCGGGACGGCCGTCGCGCCGAGGGCCGCCTCCCCGACGGCCGCCTCGCCCACGGCCGCCTCGCCGACGGTCGGCAGTTCGACGTGCTCGCTCAGCCCGAAGCGCCGGTGCAGGCGCCGCAGCGGGGCGGGCGCCCACCAGTTGAACTCGCCGAACAGGCTCATCGCGGCGGGCACCAGCAGGCAGCGCACCAGGGTGGCGTCCACCGCGACGGCGACGGCCAGCGCGATGCCCATCTGCTTGACCATGAGCATGTCCCCGAGGGCGAACCCGGCGAACACGATCACCATCAGCAGCGCCGCCGAGGTGATGATCCGGCCACTTCGCTGGACCCCGAGCTCCACCGCCCGGGTGCAGCTGTGCCCCTTGTCCCGCAGTTCCTTGATCCGGGCGAGCAGGAACACCTCGTAGTCCATGGACAGCCCGAACGCGAAGGCGAAGACCAGCACCGGGATGAAGGTCTCCAGCCCGCCGGTGGGGCTGAAGCCGAGCAGCCCGCTGAAGTAGCCGTCCTGGAACACCAGGGTGAGCGCGCCGAGCGAGGCGCCCAGCGACAGCAGGTTCATCAGCAGCGCCTTGACCGGCATCACCACCGAGCCGGTCATCAGGAAGAGCAGCACCAGCGTGCCGACCGCGACCAGTCCGAGCGCCCAGGGGCCCCGCGACATCAGCTCGTCCTTGAAGTCGACGACCGAGGCCGCGCCGCCGGTGACGTAGGTCTTCAGCCCGCCGCGGTCGTCCCGCAGTTCCTGGACGACCTGTTTGGCCTGGTGGCCCTGCGGGTCGCCGTGGACGAGCACGTCGACGGTGGACACCGAGTCGCTCACCGGGTTCACCGCCCGTACCCCGGCGACCCCGGGCAGCTTGGCGACGACGTCGTCCGCGTACGCCTGGGCGACGGGCGCGCCGCCCTCGACGACGACGGTGATCGGCGCGGCCGCGGCCTGCGGGAAGCGCTGGTCGACGGCGTCGGCGACCTGCCGCCCGGCCGAGGAGGCGGGCAGCACGGCGGCGCCGGAGTTGCGCATGTCGGCGTGCAGGAAGGGTGCGCCGGCGGCCATCAGCAGGGCGACGCAGGCGAGCGCGACCGGCACCGCCCGCTTGCCGACCCGGCGGACGGTCCGGCTGAAGAAGCCCTCGTCGGGGACGGGCGCGGCGGGCGCCTTGATCCGGGAGCCGGCGAAGCCGAGCAGCGCGGGGATCAGGGTCAGCGCGGCGGCGACCGCGATCACGACCACGCTCACCCCGGCGGCGGCGACCGCGCCGAGCACCGGGCTGGTGAAGACGAACAGGCCGGAGAGCGCGACGGCGACGGTGAGGCCGGAGAAGGCGACGGTGCGCCCGGCGGTCGCGGCGGTGCGTTCGACGGCGGCGGCGATGCCCGCGCCGTGCCCGCGTTCCTCCCGGAAGCGGTTCACCATGAGCAGCGCGTAGTCGATCGAGAGTCCGAGCCCGAGCACGGTGGCGATCGGCAGCACGCTGGTGTCGATGTCCATGATCCGGCTGAAACCGAACATGGCCAGCAGCGCGCCGCCCACCGAGGCGACCGCGCCGATCACCGGCAGGCTGGCCGCGGCGAGGCCGCCGAAGACCAGCACCATGACGACCAGGGTGAGCGGCAGGGTCACCATCTCGCCGAAGCGGGTGTCCTGTTCGGTCTGCTTCTTGACCTCGTCCTGGAGCACCAGGTCCCCGCCGACGGTGACGTGGGCGCCGGCCTCGCCGTTCAGGGCGGCGAGGCGCTGGGTGACGGCGTCGGTCTGGGCGGAGGTGCTGGTGTCGGCCATCCGTACGGTGACCAGGCTCGCGGTGCCGTCGGCGGAGCGCAGTGCGGCGGGTGCCGGGCCGGTGCCGTAGGCGTCGAGCGCGGAGGAGACGCCGGGGAGGGCGGCGAGGTCGGCGGTGGCCTTGGTGACGGCGGCCCGTACGGCCGGGTCGTCGACCGGTTTCCCGTCCACGACGGCGGTGACGGTGCCGCGGGCCGGGTCGGTCGCGGCGACCACCGCGCTGCCCCGGTCGGCTTCGGCGGTGGCGGAGGAGGCGCCGGCCACCGTTCCTTCGAAGACCCGGCCGCCGATCAGCACGCCCACGACCAGGACGACGGCCCAGAGGCCGAGCACCCAGCGGCGGTGGCGGAAGCAGAACCGGCCGAGGGCGGCGAGCCGCCCGGGGACCGCGGGGTCGCCGGCAGCGGTGGGAGCGTTGCGCATGAAGGAGGCCTTTCGGGCAGCTCCCCTCAATGTAGGTGCAACCCGGTGTTCGACCTATAGACGGACAATGAGCCACATCTCACATAATTCCTTCACATAAACTACAAATAAGTGAAGGCGAAAAACGAAAGAACGTGAAGCAAAAGGCCCCGGCCAAAGGCGGAAAACGAAATGGGGCCCCCCCCCCGGGGGCCCGGGGGGGGGGGCCGGGGGGGCCCGTCGGCGTGGGGCCGGCTCAGGAGGAGCCGAGCAGAAGTGGCTTGGCGAGCGGCGCCCGGGCGAGCAGCGGCAGCAGCTCGGCGGCCGGGTAGGCGCGGTGCGCGGTGACGCCGAGCGGGGCCGGGGTCAGCGGGATCAGCTGGTCGGCGGCCGGGCCGGCGTCGGGGCTGTGCAGCCACAGTGCCGTCGCGTACTGCCCGGGGAAGGTCAGCAGTCGGGGCTGCTGGCGGGACCGGGAGCCCTGGGCGAGCTGCCAGGCCTGGCGCAGTGCCCGGACCGTCGAGTCGAGGTAGGGGCCGGCGGTGAAGTGTGAGAAGGTGTGGCCCTCGACGGCCTGGACGACCTCGGCGGCGGCGGCGACCTCGGCGCCGTCCTTGATCAGGAAGCGCCAGCCCGTCCGGCGGGCGGCGGGCAGCTCCGGGCGCGGCCCGTCCAGGACGTGGACGGCGAGGGGGTGCGCGGGGAGCAGCGGGCCGACCGGATGGCGCAGTGCTGCGGCGGCGGGTTGGCGCAGCGCGGTCTCCGAGTCGAGTGCGGCCAGGACGGCGCGCAGGGCGCTCGGCGGGGGCTGGGGGGTCTGCAGAGTCATGGCGGGGTCCGCCTCTCCGTGCGAGATCGGCGTGCGAGTGCGGCATACCGGCGTGGCGCGGTGTGTCATCGGTGACGGGACCTGGCCGTGTCCGGTTGTGCATGATCGCGGTGCCGGCGCGGTCGCCGCCGTCGACGAGGGTTTCGAGGCGGAGCGGGCCGGCCGGAGCGCAGTGCGAATTCTATCGAACAGGTGCGCAGGGTGACCTGTTTATCACAGGCGGTGGCGCCGGGCAAGTCGGCAGATCTGCTGAATATCCGTCAGTTTCCTTGCATTGCAAGCCAGTACAAGCATTCGGGTATCGATCTTCGAGGTGGGCATGATGCTTGCACGGTCGGGTCGGCCGGTGTCTCAGGAGGAGGGGACCGTGGGCGAGAAGGTCGTGGCGACTCGGGCTGATCTGGCGGACCGGCAGCTGTACCGGCGCAAGCTCCAGGCCTGCCTCGACGCGCTGGGGCGGATGCTGCGCGAGGACCGGTTCGACCGGCCGCGGGCGGTCATGGGCCTGGAGATCGAGCTCAACCTGGCCGACGAGGACGGCCTGCCGGCGCTGCGCAACGCGCAGGTGCTGAGCGCGATCGGCTCCAGCGACTTCCAGACCGAACTGGGCCAGTTCAACGTCGAGGTGAACATCGTGCCGCACCGGCTGTGCGGGCACGTCTTCGAGGACCTGCGCGAGGAGCTCGACACCGGGCTGCGCTACGCCGACCGGCGGGCCGCCGAGGCCGGTGCCCGGATCGTCATGGTGGGGATCCTGCCGACCCTGGAGCACGGTCACACCGGCCTGGACGCGATCTCCCACAACCCGCGCTACAGCCTGCTCAGCGACCAGATCCTGGCCGCCCGCGGCGAGGACATCGCGCTGGACATCGAGGGCGTCGAACACCTCCAGCTGGAGACCATCACCATGGTGGCCGAGGCCGCCGCGACCTCCCTGCAACTGCACCTGCAGGTGACCCCGGAACGCTTCTCCTCGGTGTGGAACGCGGCGCAGGCGATCTGCGGGGCGCAGCTCGCGCTCGGTGCCAACTCGCCGTTCCTGTTCGGACGGGAGCTGTGGCGGGAGACCCGTCCGGTGCTGTTCCAGCAGGCCTGTGACACCCGTACGGCGGAACTCAAGGCGCAGGGCGTCCGGCCGATCACCTGGTTCGGCGAGCGCTGGGTGGACTCGGCGTACGACCTGTTCGAGGAGAACCTGCGGTACTTCCCCGCCCTGCTGCCGATCTGCGACGACGAGGACCCGATGAAGGTGCTCTCCTCCGGCGGCGCACCCCGGCTCGCCGAGATGCGGCTCCACAACGGCACGATCTACCGCTGGAACCGGCCGGTGTACGACATCGCGGGCGGGATCGCGCACCTGCGGGTGGAGAACCGGGCGCTGCCGGCCGGGCCGACGGTGGCCGACACGCTCGCGAACGCTGCCTTCTACTACGGGCTGGTCCGGGTGCTCGCCGAGCAGCCCCGGCCGGTCTGGACCAGGCTGCCGTTCGAGCGGGCCGACGAGAACTTCCGGCAGGGCGCCCGCTACGGGATCGACGCGGTGTTCCAGTGGCCGCGGGCGGGCCGGGCGGGCCGCGGCGGCGGGCTGACCACGGTGTCCGCCGTCGACCTGGTGCTCAACGAACTGCTGCCGATGGCCCACCAGGGCCTGGACGAGTGGGGCGTGGAGCCCGCCGACCGGGACCGCTACCTGGGGATCATCGAGCAGCGCTGCCTGCGCCGCACCAACGGCGCGGCCTGGCAGAGCGCGACCTTCCACCGGCTGCGCGAGCAGTACGGGATGGACCGCCCGGCCGCGCTCGCCGCGATGACCAGGCGCTACATCGAGCACATGCGCACCGGCGAGCCGGTGCACACCTGGCCGGTCGGGTAGCCGGACCGCTGTGTCAGGATGATCGCTCCGGCGGTCGGCCGACGGCCGGAGCGACGCCCGCCCCGCTGGAGCCGCCCGTGACCACCCTCCCGACCGCACCGGAGACCGCGAAGCCCACGCGCCGGCTGCTCGGCGTGGAACTGCTGATCGTCCTCGGCCTCTCCCTCGGGGCCAGCGGCGTCAGCGCGCTGATCAGCTTCGCGGCCTCGCTCACCGAACCGATCCAACTCGGCCAGCAGGTCGCCACGTTGAACGGCTCGCGGGCGCCCGGTCGGCCCTGGCTGGACCTGGTGTGGCAGCTGTACTACATCGGGCGCGGGCTGATGCCGGTGGTGCTGGTCGGGTACCTGCTGGTGCGCGAGGGCGCCGCGCTGCGGGTGCTCGGCTTCGACCTCGGGCAGAAGCTGCGCGACCTCGGCCGGGGCGCCGCCGTGGCGGCTGCGATCGGCGGCTCCGGGCTGGTGCTGTACCTGGCCTCGCAGGCGGCCGGCTACAACCTGACGGTGGCGCCGTCCGGGCTGCCGGACGTGTGGTGGCGGGTCCCGGTGCTGGTGCTCTCCGCGTGGCAGAACGCAGCCCTGGAGGAGGTCGTCGTCCTCGGCTACCTGCTGCGCCGGCTCGGGCAGCTGGGCTGGTCGTGGCCGGCGGCGGTGGTGGCGAGTTCGGTGCTGCGCGGCTCGTACCACCTGTACCAGGGGGTCGGCGGGCTGGTCGGCAACATGGTGATGGGGGCGGTGTTCTGCCTGCTGTACCGGCGCTGGGGGCGGGTGATGCCGCTGGTCGCGGCGCACGCGTTGATCGACACGGTGGCCTTCGTCGGGTACGCGCTGCTCGCCGGGCACGTCAGCTGGCTGCCGACCCCCTGAGCGGGAGCCGGCCGGCCGGGGTGCGCGGCGGCCGGGCGAGCAGGCGGTCGACGTGCCGGCGCTCCAGGCCCGGGCCCGGGTCGATCGGCAGCAGCAGGCGGTCGCGGCGCCAGAGGGAGTTGCGGACCAGCCGCGGCGGGATGACGTCGTCCACCCAGGCGAACGGGCGGCCCGCGGCGTAGCGCAGCAGCGGGGCCCACTTGCGGGCCGAGAGCAGCTCCATCAGCGGGACGCGCGGGTCACCGGGCTGCGGGACGTCGCCGGTGAAGCGGACCAGCGGGAGGGCGGGCAGGCCGATGGCCGGGGCGATGTGCGCATTGGCGTGCTCCTCCCAGGTGGTGGCCCACACGAGTTCGTAGGTGCCGGCCAGCTCGCGCAGCCAGGCGCCGTGCCGTGCGGAGAGGAGCACCGAGTAGCCGAGCAGGGTGTGGGTGTCGAACCCGGCGTCCGGGTGCGGGCAGACCGGGTTGAGCACCCCGTCGACGTCCAGGAACAACAGAGGCTTCGGCACCAGTGGCCCCCCAGAGACGGTGGTGTGACTTACCTGGTCGGACGAACCTGGCGTACCAGTGGTTGCGTACGGCCGGGCGCACGCGGGGCGCACGGGGCGCTCACGGCGCGGCCACCGGCTCGGCGGCGGCCACCGGTGCGTCGGCGGTGCTCCTGCGGGCCAGCCGGCGGACCTGAGGCTCCAGCAGCACGACCGCGCTGAGCACCAGGCAGACGACGGCGCAGGCCCACAGCGCGCCCGAGAGGCCGAGCACCGTGGCCGCCGGGCCGGCCAGCGCGATGCCGATCGGGGACAGCGAGAAGGAGCCGAGCTCGTCGTACGCGGCGACCCGGGAGAACATCTCCTCGGGGATCTCCTGCTGGAGCGCGATCATCCAGTTGACGCCGAAGACGGTGACGCCGACCCCGGACAGGAACATCGCGAGGGCGAGCAGCGGCAGCGGCGCCTCCGCCGCCAGCGCCAGGGCGGGCACGCCGAACAGGAACACCCCCCAGTTGCCGACCAGCAGGATCCGGCGGGGCCGCCAGCGGGCCATCAGCACGCCGGTCACCACCAGCCCGACGCCGTAGGCGGCCATCGCCAGGCCCCAGTCGGACGCCCCGCCGAGGCGCTCCTTGGCGACCGTCGGCCCGTACACCGACTCGACCGCGCCGATGCAGGCGACCAGGACGGAGAACTGCGCCACGACCACCCAGAGCCAGCGGCGGGAGGCGAACTCCCGCCAGCCCTCCCGCAGATCGCGCAGCATGCTGTGGCCCTGCGGGGCGGGCGCCTGCTCGGCCTCCAGGAAGAACCGGAGCGAGGCGGCGACCAGGAAGCAGGCGCCGTCCAGGGCGAGCACCCAGCCAGGGCCGACGGCGGCGGTGAGCGCGCCGCCGAGCGCGGCGCCGCCGATCTGGGAGGCATTCTGGCCCATCCGGAACACCGAGAAGGCCCGGGCGGCGTGCTCCGGGGCGACGGCCTGCAGCATCATGCCGCCGGAGGCGGGGGAGTAGAGCGCGTACCCGGCGCCGCCGGCGGCGGAGAGCAGCATCAGCTGCCAGAGCCGGATGTCCCCGGACAGCACCAGCGCCGCCAGGACGACCTGGGACAGGCCGCTGAACAGGTTGGCGGCGACCATGAGGTGGTGCCGGGGCATCCGGTCGGCGAGGGCGCCGCCGACCACCAGGAGCAGGACGGTGGGCAGCAGTCGGGCGGCGGTGACGTAGCCGACCTCGGACGTGGTGCCGCCGTGGCCGAGCACGGCGAAGGCGGTGGCGATGGGGGCGCCGGCGTTGCCGAGGCCGCTGACCACGGTGGCGGCGGTCTGGATGCGGAAGTTGCGGCTCGCCCAGGCGAGGCGGCGGGGGCGCGGGGGTCGGGTCGGCACCTGGAGACTATGACCGCGGTTCGTACAGCTGTCCATCGGGTTTTCGCGGCTGGGACGGGCTCAGCCCAGGTGGCCCCAGAGGAAGGTGAGGGTGCGGCGCCAGGCGGTCGCGGCCTGGAGCGGGTCGTAGGTGCCGAGCGGGTTCTCGTCGTTCATGAAGGCGTGGCCGGCCGGGTAGAAGTGGATCTCGGGGCGGACGTCGGTGGCCTCGCCGATCCGGATCGCGGCCTCGTCGACGGCGGCCATCGGGATCGAGCCGTCCAGTTCGCCGAAGTGCCCCAGGACGTGGGCGGTCAGGCCCCGGTAGTCGAAGTCCGGGTCGGGCGGGAGGCCGTAGAAGGGCACCACCGCGGCGACCCGGTCGCCCTCCCGGGCGGCCAGCAGCAGGGCGAAGCCGCCGCCCATGCAGAAGCCGACCACGCCGACCGCGTCGCCGACCACGCCCTCCAGGGCGAGCAGGTGGTCGACGGCCCCGGAGAGGTCCTCGACGGCCCGCTCGACCGGGAGCTCGCGGGTGAGCCGGGCCGCCTCGGTGCGGTCGTGGGTGGTGGCGCCGCCGAACAGGTCGGGGGCCAGCACGGTGAAGCCCTCCGCGGCGAAGCGGTCGGCCATCGTCGCGACGTGCGGGGTGAGGCCCCACCACTCCTGCACCACCACCAGGCCCGGCCCGACGCCCTGGGGCGGGCGGGCCAGGTACCCGTGCGCGGTACGGCCGTTGCTCGGGAAGGCGACGTTCTGCCGGGAGCCGCCCTGGTCAGGCATGGGTTCCTCGCGGGGGGTCGGGCCGGATGCGGCGGGGACTCGACGGGGGCGGGCTCAGCCCATCTCCTCCAGGGCGCGGCCCTTGGTCTCCTTGATGCAGAAGGCCACGAACGGGATGGAGAGCAGTGCGAAGGCCGCGTAGATGACGTACGTCGCCGACAGGTTCCAGTCGGCGAGGTTGGGGAAGCTGACGGTGATCGCCCAGTTGGCGATCCACTGGGCCGAGGCGGCGACGGACAGCGCGAGCGCGCGGATCCGGTTGGGGAACATCTCGCCGAGCAGGACCCAGACCACCACGCCCCAGGAGAAGGCGAAGCAGAGCACGAAGACGTGTGCCGCGATCAGGGCGACGGTGGCGTGGGTGTTGTCGAGGGTGGCGGTGTCCCCCGTGCCGTGCCGGTAGGAGAACGCCCAGGCGGCGGTGCCCAGCGCGAGCGCCATGCCGATCGAGCCGGCCAGGGCGAGCGGCTTGCGGCCGATCCGGTCCACCAGCGCCATCGCGATCACCGTGCCGATCACGTTGATGATCGAGGTGGAGAGGCTGATCAGCAGCGAGTTGGACTCGTTGATGCCGACCGACTGCCAGAGGAACGAGGAGTAGTAGAAGATCACGTTGATGCCGACGAACTGCTGGAACACCGAGGCCCCGATGCCGACCCAGACGATCGGCAGCAGGCCGAACCGCCCGCCGAGCAGGTCCTTGAGCCGGGGCTTGTGCGAGGACTCCAGCACCGCGCGGATCTCCGCGACCCGGGCGTCCAGGTCGACGTCCTCGCCCTCCACCTCGCGCAGCACCTTGCGGGCCTGGTCCTCCCGGTGGTCGGCGATCAGGTAGCGCGGCGACTCCGGGATGGCGAGCGCCATCAGCCCGTACACCAGGGCCGGGATGGTCTCCACGCCGAGCATCCACTGCCAGGCCTGGATGCCGCCCAGGTGGCCGGTGGACTCGCCTCCGGCGGCCTGGTTGATCGCCCAGTTGGCGAGCTGGGAGATGGTGATGCCGAGCACGATCGCCATCTGCTGGAAGGAGGCGAGCCGGCCCCGGTAGGCGGTCGGCGCGACCTCGGCGATGTAGGTGGGCGCGATCACCGAGGCGATGCCGATCGCGATGCCGCCGACCACGCGCCAGGTGGCCAGCACCTGGATGCTCGGCGGGAACATCGAGCCGAGGCCGCTGATCGCGAACAGGCCGGCGGCCAGCAGCATGGTGCGGACCCGGCCGAGGTGGTCGGCGAGCCGGCCGGCGGCCACCGCGCCGGCCGCCGAGCCGAGCAGTGCGATGGCCACCACGAAGGCCGTTTCGCCGTTGCCCACGGCGAAGTGCTTCTGGATGCCCGTCACCGCACCGTTGATCACCGCGCTGTCGTAGCCGAACAGGAACCCGCCCATCGCGGCGGCGGCGGAGATGAAGATGACGTGCCCGAGGTGGGCCTCGCCCGCCCGATGGCTGTTGAGTGTGGACAAGCGCGCTCCCCGAGGTGGACGGGCCCGCTCTGACGGCCGAGTGGGCAGGGCTCGTCTCACATTCGAGCAGCGGCGGGGCCGCCCTGCTCGAATTGGGCGCCGATCGGGTGATTTGGGGTCAGTCAGGGGCAGTCATCAGGGCGCGATGGGCCGTTCGCGCCGGGAGCGTGAACGGGCGGACGCGCCCCCGGGCCAGCCGGTGCGCCCGCCGGGCCAGTTGACGCGCCCCTGGCCAGTCGGTGCGCCCCGGTCAGCTGACGCGCCGCCGGTGCCGGCGCAGCAGTTGGGTGCGGGCAGCGGCGTCCTGGTCGCGCCGGGGGTGCGGGGCGTTCGCGCGGCCGGCCTCGCGCTCGGCCAGCCGGTCGGCGATCGCGTGCTGGGCGTCGGCCGGCTTCTTGTCGTCGTACTTGAACTTGGCGCGCACCTCGCGGACCGTCAGGCGGAGCCCGCGCAGGCCGGGCAGCAGCCGGGAGAACTCGCCCTCACCGGGCACCACCCGGGTGTCCGGCGTCTCCGGCTGGAAGTGCGCCAGCTGGCGGTTGAGGATCTCCGCCTTGCCCGCCGCGGACTCGACGAGCTCGGCGGTGCAGTGGAAGTGGACGGAGGCGTAGTAGCTGGTGGGCGTGCCCGGCTCGCCGCGCCAGTGGCCGGGCGCGAAGGCGTAGCCGTCGGTGACCGCGAGGGTGACCTGCGGGTCGGCCCGGACGGCGGCCAGCAGCGGGTTGGGCGTGGCGAGGTGGAGCAGGATCTCGCCGCGCTCGGCGTCCAGCAGGAAGTGCGTCGGGACGAGCACCGGGCCCTCGCCCGGTCCGCCGTTGGCGGCGAGCAGGCCGAAGTCGCGGCCCTCGGCCAGCCAGGCGCGCCACTCCTGTTCGTCGCCGCGGTCCCAGGATCTGATCAGCATCGGCGGGCCCTCCGTCAGCGGGGGTAGCCGCGCAGGTGCGCGGGCAGCGGGACGGTGGTGGAGTCGGCGGGCTCGGGGGTGCCGTGCACGGTGGTGACCGGGATCAGGCCGGACCAGTGGGGCAGGTCGAGGTCCTCCGGGTCGTCGTCGGCGCCGTCGTCGCGGGTCTTGGCCGAGACCTCGTCCAGGTCGAGCCGCAGGACGGCGGTGGCGGCGAGTTCCTTGGCGTTGGCCGGGCGGACGTCGGCGGAGCGGCCGGGGATCGCGTGGTCGACCAGCGCGGCCAGCGCGACGTCCAGCTCCTCGGGGTCGGTGACCTGGTGGGCGGTGCCGTGGGCGACGACCGAGCGGAAGTTGACCGAGTGGTTGAACGCGGACTTGGTCAGCACCAGCGCGTCGACCAGGGTGACGGTGAGGCAGACCGGCAGGCCCTGGTCGGCGGAGGCGTTGCGCAGCGGACGGCTGCCGGTGGAGCCGTGGACGTACAGTCGGCCGCCGACGCGGGCGTAGATGGTCGGCAGGACGACGGGGGCGCCGTCGGCGACGAAGCCGAGGTGGCAGATGTACGCGTGGTCGAGGATGTCGTGGATCGCCTCCTGCTCCCAGGTGGCGCGGTCCTTGTAGCGGGTGGGGGTGGTGCGGGGGGTGCGGGAGTAGCTGGCGGAGCCTTCTGAAGGGGCCGACATGACAACCTCTATGTACTAGTGCATAATTTGCTTTGTGCTAGGAGACTATCCGCTGAAAGGGCGACGCGCCAGCGAAATCGCGTCCCACATCGAACAGGGCGTGAGCACCGGACGCCTCGCCCCCGGAACCGCGCTGCCCCCGCTGCGCGACCTCGCCGCCGAACTCGGCGTCAACCCCAACACCGTCGCCGCCGCCTACCGGCTGCTCCGCGACCGCGGGGTGATCGAGACCGCCGGCCGCAAGGGCAGCCGGATCCTCCCCAGGCCCGCGCTCACCCCGCGCGACCAGATCCGCGTCCCCGTCCCCCCGCACGCCCGCGACCTGTCCGCCGGCAACCCCGACCCGGCGCTGCTGCCCGACCTCGCCCCGGTCCTCGCGGCCGCCGCCGAGGCCGCCCACGCCGAGCCCGTCCTGTACGGGCACCCGGCCATCGACCCCGGGCTGCTCGCGCTCGCCCGCGCCTCCTTCGAGGCCGACGGCCTGCCCGGCGGCCCGATCGCCGTCGCCTCCGGCTCGCTCGACACCATCGAGCGCATCCTCGCCACCCGGCTGCGCCCCGGCGACGCCGTCGCCGTCGAGGACCCGGGCTGGGGCAGCCTGCTCGACCTGCTGCCCGCGCTCGGCCTGCGGCCCGCGCCCGTCCGGCTGGACGACGAGGGTCCGCTGCCCGACTCGCTCGCCGTCGCGCTGGCCGAGGGCGCCCGCGCGGTGGTGGTCACCAGCCGGGCGCAGAACCCGACCGGCGCCGCGGTCACCGCCCGCCGGGCCGAGGAGCTGCGGGCCGTCCTGGCCGAGCACCCCGGCGTGCTGCTGATCGAGGACGACCACGGGCACGGCATGGTCGACCAGCCGTACCACTCGCTGGTGGGTGCCGGCGCGCGGCACTGGGCCGTGGTGCGCTCGGCGGCCAAGGCGTACGGCCCGGACCTGCGGCTCTCGGTGGCCGTCGGCGACGAGGACACCATCGGACGGGTGACCGGGCGGCTGCGCCTCGGCGCAGGCTGGGTCAGCCACCTGCTCCAGCGGGCCGTCGCCGAGCTGTGGCGCACCGACGCGGTGCCGGTCGCCCGGGTGGCCGGCGTCTACCGGGCCCGCCGGGACGCGCTGCTCGGCGAACTCGCCGCGCGCGGCATCGAGGCGCACGGCGAGAGCGGACTGAACGTCTGGGTGCCGGTGCCGGACGAGACCTCCGTGCTGGTGGCGCTGGTGCAGCGCGGCTGGGTCGCGGCGCCCGGCGCGCGCTACCGCATCCAGTCCCCGCCCGGGCTGCGGCTCACCGTGGCCCAGCTGGAACCGGCGGACGCGCAGCGGCTGGCCGAGGACCTGGCGGCCGTGCTGGGGGCGGGCGGGGCCGGTTCGCGGCTGGTGTGAACCGGGCTCCGCCGGTCCGGTTCGACCCGTGCGCTCCGCCGGTCTGAACCCGGTGCTCCGCTGGTCTGAACCCGGCGGTAACAAAGCGGGAAACCTGGTGCAGATACCTAGCGGTAACCAGTGCGGGCATGTCATGTTCATCGCGCCACCGGCCGGCGGCCCACCCTCACCTAGGCGTCTTCCCGTCCCCACCGCACGGGAAGACCGAGCCGCAGGAGTTCCGCCGTGCCCGAAAACAGCTCGAGCATCACCCGCAGCGCCCCTCGACTCCGCCGACGGCTGCTCACCGCGGCCCTCGCCCTCCCGCTGGCCGCCGGCGGTCTGATGGCCGGCGGCCTCGCCGCCGCCGCGCCGGCCGCCGCGGCCCCCTCCGTACCCCTCGCCGCACCGGGCGGCCCCACCGCCAGCGTCACGCTCGGCGACAGCTACATCTCCGGCGAGGCCGGCCGCTGGATGGGCAACGCCGCCGGCACCAGCGGCAGCCGGGCCGGTACCGACCGCGCCTGGAACGGCAGTTCCGCCGACGCCTCCCGGATCTACGGCCCCACGGCCGCGAGCGGCTGCGACCGCTCCGACGTCGCCGAGGTGCTCAGCGCCTCCACCGGCGCGCAGAACGAGATCAACCTGGCCTGCTCCGGCGCCGTCACCGCGAACATCTTCCGCGCCGCCAACGGCGGCCAGACGCTCAAGGGCGAGGCCCCGCAGGCCGACCAACTCGCCACCGTGGCACGGCAGAACAACGTCAAGCTGATCACGCTGTCGATCGGCGGCAACGACCTCGGCTTCGGCGGCATCATCTCCAACTGCGTCCAGGACTACCTCATCTGGTACTCCTACTGCCACGACTCCGCGCAGTCCTCGATCGACTCGAAGATGCCCACGGCGATGGCCGGGGTCGGCAAGGCGATCGACGAGATCCGCGCGGTGATGGCCGGCGCCGGCTACGCGCAGGGGGACTACCGCCTCGTCCTGCAGTCCTACCCCTCGCCGATCCCGCGCAGCGCCGAGATGCGCTACCCGGAGAGCGGCTGGACCCGCTCGAACACCGGTGGCTGCCCGTTCTGGGACGGTGACGCCGACTGGGCGCGCGACTCGATGGTGCCGCAGATCTCCAAGTCGCTGGCCGGGGTCGCGGCGTCCAAGGGCGCCCAGTTCCTCGACCTCTCCGACATGCTCCAGGGCCGCGAGGTCTGCTCGACGGCCACCCGGCAGCCGACCGCCACCGCCGGACCGTCCGCGACCACCAGCGAATGGGCACGCTTCCTGGACGGCGGCCTCAACTCCACCCAGGGCGTGCTGCAGGAGTCGATGCACCCCAACTACTACGGGCAGCAGGCGCTCGGGCGCTGCCTGACCCTGCTGTGGGGGCAGAGCAGCGGCGACTACGCGTGCCGCAACACGGCGGGGCAGGACGCGGGCGGGATGTACCTGGCGGCGCGGTGACGTCGTGACGTTGTGGCGCTCGGCGCCCGTTCTCCGGATCGGTTCCGGAGGCGGGCGCCGGGTGGCTCAGCCCTTGGCGAGCAGGGCCTGGGCGTGCGCCCGGACCTGATCCTTCGTCAAGTAGGCGTCGGTGTACTCGAAATCGCGCATCCGGGCGGGCTGCCGGGCGAGGAAGCCGGTCCGGACGAAGTCGTCCCCGGCGGTCGCGTTGAGCAGCCAGTTGGCGCCCACCCGGAACTTGGCCGCGTTGGTGCGCATCGCCATCAGGTGGTAGCCGCGGGCCACCAGCTGGGCCGGCACCCCGTGCAACTCCACGCCGAGCGGCTTGGACACCGCGTCCTTGCCGCCCAGGTCGACCACCAGGCCCAAGTCCTTGTGGTAGTAGGGCTCCAGAGGCTCGTCGCGGAGCGCGGCGATCACGTTGTCGGCCACCACGCGGCCCTGCCGGGCGGAGTGCTGGGCGGTCGGCGGGCAGACCGCGCCGTCGCCCTTGGCGAGGTCCGGCACGGCGGCCGCGTCGCCCAGCGCGAACACGCTCTCGAACTGCGGCACCCGCATCTCCGCCGTCACCGCGAGCCGGCCGCGGACCGTCTCCGCGTCCAGCGTGCCGATCAGCGGGCTCGCGGCCACCCCGGCGGTCCAGATCAGCGTGCGGCAGGGCAGCACCCTGCCGTCGGTGAACTTGACCGACTCGGCGCCGACTTCGGCCACCGAGACGCCCAGCGACACCTCGATGCCGCGGCCGCGCAGCACCTCCAGAGCGGCCAGGCCCAGCGCGTCGCCCAGCTCCGGCATCAGCTTCGGGGCGATGTCGATCAGGTGCCACTTGATCTGCCGGGTGTCCAGGCGCGGATAGCGGTGGGACGCGGCGGTGGTCAGGCGTTGCAGGCAGGCGGCCGTCTCGGTGCCCGCGTAGCCGCCGCCGACGACCACGAACTGGAGCCGGGACTCGCGCTCCCGCTGGTCCAAGGTGGCCGAGGCGAGGTCGAGTTGGGCGATCACGTGGTCGCGGACGTAGGCCGCCTCGGCGAGCGTCTTCATCCCGCGGGCGTAGTCGGTCAGGCCGGGGATGTCGAAGGTGCGGGTGACGCTGCCGGGGGCGAGGACCAGGTAGTCGTACTTCTGCGCCACCACCTCGTCGGTGATCTTGCGGACCACGCACACCTTGGAGGCCGGGTCCACGCCGATCGCGCCGCCCGGAACGATGTGGGTGCGGCGCAGCGTGCGGCGCAGGGAGACCGCGACCGACTGCGGGGTCAGCACGCCGGCCGCGACGTGCGGCAGCAGGGGCAGGTAGAGCTGGTAGCTGAACGGTGTGACCAGCGAGATCTCGGCCTCCGACGGCGCGAGCTTGCGTTCGAGTCGGCGGGCGCACTCCAGGCCGGCGAAGCCACCGCCCACGATCAGGATCCGAGGTCGTTCCATCGCTCATCCCTTTGCCGTGCAGGTCGTAACCGCGAAGGTCCCCATTGCTGTCCGCCACACTCGCACGGAGCAGCGGGGGCTGCCACCGGGGTGGGGCGGATGGTGGAGGGGTGGGACGGGGGCGTACGGAGGGGAGGAGGTGACGGGTCGGCACCGATAGGCTGTGGGGCGTGCTCCCCGAGGTGACGGCGGTCCGTTATGTGACGCCACTGCGAGAAGGCGGCTCGATGCCGGGCCTGGTCGAGGCCGACGACCGGCGGCTGTACGCGCTGAAATGGGTCGGTGCGGCGCAGGGCCGGAAGGCGTTGGTGGCGGAGGTGCTGGCCGGGGAGTTGGGCCGGCGGCTCGGGCTGCCGGTGCCGGAGCTGGTGACGGTCGACCTGGATCCGGTGCTGGCCCGCAGCGAGCCGGACCAGCAGGTCCAGGACCAGATGCGGGCCAGTGGCGGGACCAACCTCGGGATGGCCTTCGTCAGCGGCGCGCTCAACTTCGACCCGCTCTGCTTCGAGGTGGATCCGGAGCTGGCCGGCCAGGTGCTCTGGTTCGACGCGCTGATCGGCAACGTCGACCGCTCCTGGCGCAACCCCAACCTGCTGGTGGCGACCGGCGGGCTGCGGCTGATCGACCACGGCGCGAGCCTGATCTTCCACCACCACTGGGCGGGCGCCGCCGCCTGGGTGCGCCGCCCGTACGACGCCTCCGACCACGCGCTGCTGCGGGCCCGGCCGGACCTGACGGCCGCGGACAAGGCGCTCGCGCCGCTCGCGGAGGCCGCGATCGAGGGCGCGGTGGCGAGGATCCCGGAGGTCTGGCTGCTGGACGAGCCCGGCTTCGACTCGCCCGAGGCGGTGCGCGCCGCGTACCGCGCCCAGCTGACCGGCCGGCTGGCCGGTCCGCGCGACTGGCTGCCGGAGGTGCCCGCATGACCGAGCCGAGGACGCCCGCGCTGCCGGCCGCCGTCGAACTGCACGACTACGAGTACGCCGTGATCCGCGCGGTGCCGCGGGTGGAACGCGGCGAGTGCGTCAACGTCGGGGTGCTGCTGTACTGCCGGCAGAACGGGTATCTGGCCGCGCGCACGCACCTGGACCAGGCCCGGCTGCTGGCGCTCGACCCGGTGGCGGACGTGCACGGGGTGCGGCGGGCGCTGCACGGGATCGAGGCGGTGTGCGCCGGGGGCCCGCAGGCCGGTCCGGCGGCGGGGGACAGCCCGGGGCAGCGGTTCCGCTGGCTGACCGCTCCGCGCAGCGCGATCGTCCAGCCGGGGCCGGTGCACACCGGGCTGACCGCGGACCCGGAGCCGGAGCTGCGGCACCTGTTCGATCAGCTGGTGCTCTAAGCTCTGTCGACCGGCCGGTGCTGCAGTTCTGGTCAAGCCGTCGACGGTTGCCGTGGTCAAAGCTTGAGTTGCTGAAGCACTCGGCCGTACGCTGACCCCATGGGTTCGACAGCGACGACGACCGTACCGACCAACGCCGAGTTGATGGAGGCGTTGGCCGCCGTCGGCGCCGCGTATTTCCAGGACTTCGCGGCGGCCGCGGCCCGGCACGGGCTCTCCTCCTCGCAGGCCAAGGCGCTCGGCGCGGTGCAGGAGCCGGTGCCGATGCGGGCGCTGGCCGGACGGCTGGGCTGCGACGCCTCCAACGTCACCGGGATCGTGGATCGGCTGGAGACGCTGCGCCTGGCCCACCGGGAGGCCGCCGCCGGCGACCGCCGGGTGAAGATCGTCGTGATCACGGACGAGGGCCGGGAGATCCTGAACCGCATCCGCGGCGAGATGGCCCGCACCCACCAGGCGTTCGAGGCGATGACCGACGAGCAGCGGATCGCGCTGCACTCGATCTGCGGGCAGGTCCTGCCGGTGCTGGCTGGCCGGGCCGGCGCCGCCCAGTAAGCCAGCCCAGTAAGCCGCCCGGTAACGGACCGCGCAACGCCCGGCGGGAGCCGTCGGGCGGGCCCGGTCGGAGCCGTCCGCTCCGGCCCGGGCCGTAGCCGCCCGATGCGCCGACGTTCCGGCTGACCTCGGCTGTTAGGCTTGCGAAGCGTGAGCGCGAAGCCCCAGATCCCCAATGTCCTGGCCTCCCGGTACGCCTCGGCGACCCTGGCCCAGCTGTGGTCCCCCGAGCACAAGGTGGTCCTTGAGCGCCACCTGTGGCTCGCCGTCCTGAAGGCCCAGCAGGACCTCGGTGTCGAGGTACCGGCGAACGCCGTCGCCGACTACGAGCGGGTGATCGACCAGGTCGACCTCGGCTCGATCGCCGCCCGTGAGCGGGTCACCCGCCACGACGTGAAGGCCCGCATCGAAGAGTTCAGCGAACTCGCCGGCCACGAGCAGATCCACAAGGGCATGACCTCCCGGGATCTGACCGAGAACGTCGAGCAGCTGCAGATCCGCCAGTCGCTGGAGCACGTGCGCGACCGTACGGTGGCCGTGCTGGTCCGGCTGGCCCGCCTGGCCGCCCAGCACTCCGAGCTGGTCATGGCCGGCCGCTCGCACAACGTGGCCGCGCAGGCCACCACCCTGGGCAAGCGCTTCGCGTCGATCACCGACGAGCTGCTGGTCGCCTTCCGCCGCCTGGAGGAGCTGATCGCCCGCTACCCGCTGCGCGGGATCAAGGGCCCGGTCGGCACCGCCCAGGACATGCTGGACCTGCTCGGTGGCGACACCGACAAGCTCGCCGAGCTGGAGCGCCGGGTCGCCGGGCACCTCGGCTTCGACAACGTGTTCATCAGCGTCGGCCAGGTCTACCCGCGCTCGCTGGACTTCGAGGTGCTCACCGCCCTCGTCCAGCTGGCCGCCGCGCCGTCCAGCCTGGCCAAGACCATCCGTCTGATGGCCGGCCACGAGCTGGTCACGGAGGGCTTCAAGGAGGGCCAGGTCGGCTCCTCGGCGATGCCGCACAAGATGAACACCCGCTCCTGCGAGCGCGTCAACGGCCTGGCCGTCATCCTGCGCGGCTACGCCTCGATGACCGGCGAGCTGGCCGGCGACCAGTGGAACGAGGGTGACGTCTCCTGCTCGGTGGTGCGCCGGGTCGCGCTGCCGGACGCCTTCTTCGCCTTCGACGGCCTGCTGGAGACCTTCCTGACCGTTCTCGACGAGTTCGGCGCCTTCCCCGCCGTGATCGAGGCCGAGCTGGACCGCTACCTGCCGTTCCTCGCCACCACCAAGGTGCTGATGGGCGCGGTGCGCGCGGGCGTCGGCCGGGAGACCGGGCACGAGGTCATCAAGGAGCACGCCGTCGCCTCCGCGCTGGCGATGCGTGCGGGTGGCCGCGAGAACGAGCTGCTGGACCGGCTGGCCGCCGACGAGCGGATCCCGCTGGACCGGGCCGGGCTGGACGCGCTGCTGGCCGACCGGCTCTCCTTCACCGGTGCGGCCGGCGCCCAGGTCGCCGAGGTGGTCCGCCAGGTGGAGGCCGTCGCCGCCGCCTACCCGGAGGCCGCCAAGTACGCGCCGGCCGACATTCTCTGACGGGCAGTACTTCCTGACGATTCGTCAGCCGGCTGAGGGCCCTGCCGCCGATCCGGCGGCGGGGCCCTCGTCCGTGTGGACGTGGCCTGGGTCGAGCGGCGGGGTGGTGCCGCAGGCCCACTCGCAGTCCGGCTCGGCCACCGGGCGGTCCACCGGCGCGAGCACGTTGCCGCGGACGGTGGCGAAGGCCGTCAGCCCGCCGGTGACCAGCAGTCCGGCGCAGATCAGCATCGCGGTGCGGAAGGCGGAGTCCACGGCGGACGGCACCCGGTAGGCGTCGCCGCTCAGCCCGGCGAGCGCGGGCAGCGCGGCGACCGCGAGCAGCCCGGCCGCGCGGGCGGCGGCGTTGTTGACGCCGCTGGCGATGCCCGCGTGCCGGACCTCGACGGCGGCCAGCACCGTCGCCGTCAGCGGCGCGACCAGCAGGGTCATCCCGCAGCCCAGCACCGTGACGGCGGGCAGCACGTCCGCCCAGTAGGAGGAGCCGGGGCCGATGCGCAGCATCAGCAGCACCCCGGCGGCGCACAGCAGCGGACCGACGGTGAGCGGGATCCGGGGGCCGATCCGCTTGCCCAGCCGCCCGGCGCGCGCCGACAGGGTCAGCATCAGCACGGTGATCGGGACTAGGGCGAGGCCGGAGACCAGCGGGGAGAAGCCGGAGACGATCTGCAACTGCACCACCAGCAGGAAGAACACCCCGCTGAACGCCGCGTAGACGCAGAGGGTGACCAGGTTGACGGCGGTGAACAGCCGGGAGGAGAAGAGGCCGAGCGGCAGCATCGGCTCGGCGGCGCGGCGCTCGACCGCGATGAAGGCCGCGCCGAGCAGCAGGCCGATCGCGCCGGTGAGCCAGACCGCGGGGGACAGGCCTTCTCCGGCGGCGGTCAGCGCGTAGGTGATCGCGCCGAGGGCGAGCGCGGCGAGCAGCGCGCCGAGCACGTCGAAGCGGCCGACGGCGCTCTCGTTCCGGCTCTCGGGGACGAACCGGGAGGTGACCGCGACCACGGCGGCCGCGAGCGGCAGGTTCAGCAGGAAGATCCACCGCCAGCCGGGGCCGTCCACCAGCCAGCCGCCGAGGAAGGGGCCGACCGCGGCCGACACCCCGCCGAGGCCCGACCACAGGCCGACCGCCGCCGAGCGGTCGTCCGGGTGGAAGACGGCTTGCAGCATGGCGAGCGAACCGGGGGTGAGCAGCGCCCCGCCGATGCCCTGGACGGCGCGGGCGGCGATCAGCACGTGGATGGTGGGGGCGGCGGCGCAGGCCGCGGAGGCGGCGGCGAACCAGAGCACGCCGATCAGGAAGACCCGGCGCCGGCCGTACCGGTCGCCGAGCGCGCCGCCGAGCAGGATCAGTCCGGCCAGGGTGAGCAGATAGGCGTTGAGCGTCCACTGCAGGGACGCGAGGGAGGCGCCGAGATCGGTGCCGATGCGGGGCAGCGCGACGTTCACCACGGTGCCGTCGAGCATCGCCATGCTGGAGCCGAGCACCGTCGCGAGGAGGACCCAGCGTCCCCGCGAGGTGCCCAGGCGCAGTGTTCCTGCTTCGGAGGTGGCCACGGGCCGATCCTGCGCCCGTGGGGCGTACGTGACAAGGGTCACCGGGGGGTGTGTCGGTGGGTGCGCGGTGCGTGAGCGGGTGGGTGCGCAGCGGTGGCGGAATCGGCGCAGCGTCGTGGATCAGTGGCGCCGGGTGAATGGATTGTGCACGTACGGTGTAGCCGATCATTCGGAGGGTCACCGCAGCTCGGGGGGTTGTTGCCGGTTCAAGTGATCGACATTGCTTCACCCGAACGGATGGGTTTTAGTTCAGCGACCGCCCGGCCAGTCCGGACGGATCCACCGGGTGGAACGCCGAATCCTGCCGCTGCCCGGTGGCTCGCACCGAACTCTGTACGGCAGGAGCGGGGGACCCACAGGTAAGTCGCCGGACCGGAAACGGCACGCTTTCGCGTACCCGGATCCAGGGCCGGCTAGGGGTGAAGCCGCATGTGCGGCCGGGCAACTCCAGCCCGAACCCGACAGCTCACCTCGCAGGCGTCGGAGAGGAAAATTCCATGCCTGCACAGGCTCGTCGTATCGCCCTGCCCCGCGCCGCCCGCATCGGGATCGCCACCGCCGTCACCGGTGTCTCCTTCGCCCTGCCGCTCGTCACCGCGATGAGCGCCCAGGCCTACCCCGCGCCGGCCGCCGCCGTCACCGCCGCCCCGGCCGCCGCTCCCGCCGACCAGGCCCAGGCCCCGTCGCAGGAGAGCTACCGCGTCGTCAGCGGCGACACCCTGTCCCGGATCGCCGACGCCCAGCACGTCGACGGCGGCTGGCAGGCGCTGTACGACCACAACCGCGAGGTCGTCGGCGGCAACCCGGACCTGATCTTCCCCGGTCAGCAGCTCGTGATCGCCGGCCAGGCCGCCCCGGCCAAGCCCGCCGCCCCGGCGAAGCCCGCCCAGCCGTCCGCCCAGGACGCCGCGCCGGCCACCACCGCCGCCAAGCCGCAGGCCCAGCTGGAGGTCCGGACCGAGGCGGCCAAGCCGTCCGCCCAGCTCCAGACCCAGCTGCAGACCGCCGCGCCGACCACCGCGGTCACCGCCGTGCCGGTCGCCGCCGCCTCCGCCTTCGTCGCCCCGCTGGCCAGCCCGAAGCTGGGCACCGCCTACGGCGTGGCCGGCTCGATGTGGGCCTCCGGCCACCACACCGGCCAGGACTTCGTCGCCTCCACCGGCACCCCGCTGCGCGCCGTCGGCAACGGCGTCGTGGTGAAGGCCGGCAACGGCGGCGCCTACGGCAACGAGGTCGAGATCAAGCTCGCCGACGGCCACTTCGCCGAGTACGCGCACCTCTCCTCGATCGGTGTGAAGATCGGTCAGGCCGTCAAGGCCGGACAGCAGATCGGCCTCTCCGGCGCGACCGGCAACGTGACCGGCCCGCACCTGCACTTCGAGATCCGCAACGGCTCGGAGTACGGCTCGGACATCAACCCGGTCGCCTACCTGCGGGCCCACGGCGTCGCGCTCTGACCCGTGCCGGATGCACCGGATGCACCGGATGTGCCGGATGTGCCGGATGCGTCGGGTGAGGAACCACCGCTGCTACGGGGCGAATCGACCGCCCGGGATGGTCATGTCGGGTGACCGCTCGACCGGGTGATCGCCGCAGCAGTGGACATGGGCGCGGGACACGCCCAGGCCGGCCCGGCTCGCGAGACTTCTC
>NZ_JBHWIJ010000116.1:0-706 GCF_042732255.1 Kitasatospora sp. NPDC059803
GCCCGCCCACGCGCGCCCCCCCCCCCGCGCGGCCCTGCCGGCCGGCACCCACGATTCGGCAGGGCCCACTCAGGCGGTTGTCAGTTGACGTTGACCGCCGTCCAGGTGGCCGCGACCGCGTTGTACTCGGCGCTGCCGTTGCCGTACAGGTCCGCCGCCGCGCTGAGGGTGCCCGCCCGGGCGCCCGCGTAGTCGGTGGTGGAGGTGAAGTAGACGGTCAGCGCGCGGTACCAGATCTGCGCGGCCTTGTCCCGGCCGATGCCCGCGAGCGAGGAGCCGTCGGCCGTCGGGCTGTTGTAGTCGAACCCGTTGATGCTCTTCGCGCCGCTGCCCTCCGACAGCAGGTAGAAGAAGTGGTTCGCCACGCCCGACGAGTAGTGCACGTCGAGGTTGCCCACATCGGCGGACCAGGAGTCGGCGGACTGGCCGTCCTTGCTGGGCTGGTCCATGTAGCGCAGCGGGGTGCCGTTGCCGTTCAGGTTGATCAGCTCGCCGATCCAGTAGTTCGGCGGGTTGGAGGGCAGGTTGGCGTACCACTCGACCATCGTGCCCATGATGTCGGAGGTGGCCTCGTTGAGGCCGCCGGACTCGCCCGCGTAGTTGAGGTTCGCCGTGGCGGCGGTGACGCCGTGGCTCATCTCGTGGCCGGCCACGTCGGGCGACGGGTGCGGGGGGGGGGGCGCGGGGGGGGTGGCTGCGGGCGAGC
>NZ_JBHWIJ010000116.1:716-5548 GCF_042732255.1 Kitasatospora sp. NPDC059803
TGTCGGGCGGTGGGGGCCTCGGTGAGGCCGCCGGCCTCGCCCGGGTTGTTGCGGGTCGCCGGGGCGGCGGTGACGCGGTGGCTCATCTCGGGGCCGGCCACGTCGATCTCGGTGAGCGGGGCGGCGTCGCCGTTGCCGTCGCCGTAGGACATGCAGAAGCAGCTGTCGTCCCAGAAGGCGTTGACGTAGTTGGAGCCGTAGTGGACGCGGCTCGCGGCGCCGACGCCATCGTTGCGGATGCCGTTGCGGCCGAAGGTGTTCTTGTAGAAGTCCCACGTGGTGGCCGCGCCGAACTGGGCGTCCACGGCGGCGGATTCGCGGTTACTGGCAGTGCCGTCGCCGAAGTTGTTGGAGGTGTTGGCGAACAGCGAGCCGTTGCCGGCGGTTCCGTTGCTCATGTCGGTGGTGGACTGGCCGCCGCGGCTGTCGTCCTTCAGCGAGTAGTTGGAGCCGCTCTGCGCGGTGGTGAGCGGCACCTGGCCGACGAAGACGCCCTTGCCGGTGCCGGCGGCGGTCTGGATCTTCTCGTGGATGGACAGCACCTTGCCGGTGGCGGCGTCGGTGACGAGCACCTGGTTGCTCGGAGTGCCGTCGGCGCGCACGCCCTCGACGGTGGTCCGGTAGGCCAGGCGCGGGTTGCCGTCGGTCGCCCAGACGACCAGTTCGGCCTTGCCGGTCTGGTGCACGTCGGCCAGCGGGGACTCGTCGGCGTCGAGGGTGACCCCGACGGTGGCCTTGACCGCGCCGGTGGCCTGCGTGGCGGCCTGGTCGGCCGGGATCTGCGGGGTCAGGCTCGGCAGCGCGAGCTTGGCGGAGACCGCCTTGTCGACCGACTTGACCGAGCCGTTGGCCTTCTGGTGGACGACCAGGTCACCGCCGAGCACGGGCAGGCCGGCGTAGGTGCGCTCGAAGCGCAGGTGCCGGGTGCCGTCCTTGTCGACCACGGCGTCCTTGGCGACGAGCCGCTCCTTCTCGCCGAGGGCGAGGGCCTTGGCGAGCGGGCCGGACTGGCCGCCGGCCAGCGCGAGCACGGCCGCGTGCTGGTGGTCGGCCTGGGTCTGGAGGCCGGCGACGGGGCTGGCCTGGGCGGCGGTGCTCACCTGGATCACACCGGTCAGCAGGGCGGTGGCCGACAGTACGGCGACAGCTGCGAGCTTTCGCTTCACGTGCGAGTCCTTCCGGGAAACCGCGTGTGGACGCGGTCGCGCCGCGTTCCGGGGGCCGGGGTCGGCACCTGTGGGGCGGAATGGGCGCTGACGTGCTGAAACCCCGGGCGGTCGAGCGGCGAGCCACCAAGGGGTGGGGGTGGGGGCTACCGCCGGGGCTGTCCAAAAGCATGACAATCCAGCAGGTGAATTGACAGGTCTACTTCAGCGATTGGCCAGGTCCCGCCAGCTCACCGGGGCTCTCAAGTGGTGGGCAAAACGGGGCAATTCACCGCGCCTTGCAGTGGGTTCCCACCCGAACCACGGCCGACCGCCTGCGCCGATGTCCGATCGACCGTCGAACGTCGATTCGGCGCGCGGAGCCGGGCGGGCCGGAATCGACTTTTACATCCCTGTAGAACTTCCCATACGGAATCTTGACATCCGCTTGGCGAGGTCCCGCCACCTGCCACCCTTGCCCGCCGCCGAGCCATCTGCTAGCGCCACCGAACCTCGTGTTCGCCCGACTCCTCAGCGCAGTCGGTGAGTTGAGCGCGACACCCTGGGGCGCACCGGAGCCGACAAGGCCCCGTGTCCCACAACTGCCCCTCCTCCACAGACAACTGCGATGGCACCCGGCTCCCGCGGCGCCCCGCTCGCCCGCCCCGACTCCCGGGCGACCTGCCCGTACGGACACCCGGGCCGGGTCGGCACACGCACTCAACCGCCGCCGGCGCCGGGCCCGTCCGGTCGCAGAAGCGGCAGCGGCAACGGCAACGGCAACGGCAACGAGGTCGGGGTTGGGAGGGCGCAGGGGTGCCGCTCCTCGCCCGGACCGGTCAGCGAGGCCTCCCCGGGAGCACGTCCGGCGCGTACTCCCGGACCGCCGCGAGCAGTTGGCGAATCGACGGGTTCACCATCGGTCGCCCGGCCACGGTGACGGTCGGCACGGTCTCGTTGCCGTCCGCGACCGAGCGGACGAAGGCGGCAGCGTCCGGGTCCTTCCAGATGTTCACCATGGTGAACCGCCGGCTGTAGCGCAGGCGCGTGAAGAGCAGCGCCAGGCGCAGGTTCATGCAGAACGTGCACAGCGGACGCCAGTAGAGGACCACACCGTCGTCGGCTCCGTCGGTCGCTGTCACTGGAACCGCCATTCCTGGGCCGTGTTGCCAGGGGTGCAGGTCACCATGGTGACCGCGTTTCCCGGGCCGTTGTCGGTCATGCAGCTGTGGTTCTGGTAGTCGGCCAGCGTGTAGGAGCCCTGGGCGGACCCGCTGCGCACCGTCCAGTTGGTCAGGAAGCTGAAGCCCCCGCTCAGGGTGACCTTGCCGTCCATGGTCTGGACGAGCAGCGGCCCGCCGCTGTTGCAGGCGTTGAAACTGATCCAGGAGCCGGGGTTGGTCGCCCGCACCCAGCCGTACTGGGACGCGCCGCCGACCACGATCGGGTTGTCGCCGCTCAGTTCGTCGCGGGCCATCCCGATCGGGCGGCCGTCCTTCACGTTGACGATGGTGGTCCAGGAGGTGCCGCCGCACGACGGCGGCCGGGTGGGGGTCTGCGGGGCCGGCGGGTTGCCGCCGGACGGGGAGCCGCCCCCGGCGGGGGAGCCACCGGCCGCGTTCTGGGCCGGGGGCTGCGGGTTGGGATTGGGGTTGGCGGGCTGGTTTGCCGCGCCGCCCCCGCCCCCGCCCCCGCCGCCGGACTGGTTGGACTGACCGCCCGAAGCCCCGCTGGCGGACCCACCCGAGGCACCGCCCGCAGAGCCGCCGACGGAACCGCCTGAGGCACCGCCGCCACCAGCCGCGTTGCCGCCGCCTGCCGCGCCCGCGCCGGTGCCCCGGCTCGCCGCGCCTCCGTTGCCGCCCGGCGCGGGGGCCTGAACGGGCGCGCCCGGCTGGTTCTGGGTGCTCGGCTGCTGGTCGGCGGCCGGGGCCGCGACCGGGGTGTCGGAGGGTGTCGGCGTGGCGGGCGGCGTGGTGGCCGGGGCCGCCGGGGTGCCCGTGCCCGGGGTCACCGGGGCCGTCACGACGACGGTCGGCTGGGCGGCGGGCGGCTCGGCCGCGTCCGACCGGCCGGGGCCGCGGTCCACCAGCAGGACGGTCGCCGTGCCCATCGAGATGACCACGGGGACGATCACCGGCACCAGCAGTGCGCGACGTGACCGGCGCTTGCCCGGCTCGGTCACCGGCTGCGGCCCCACCTTCGCGACCTCGTCCGGCACGGGGCCGTCACCCGACGCCGGGCGCTCGCCCGACGCGGGCTGGTCGGCGCCGTCCGCGACCGGCACCACGGCACCGGCCTTCGCCCCGCCGGCACCCCCGGGCGCTCCGTCCCCGGCCTCTTCACCCGCAGCCGCTCCCCCGGCCGCCGCAGCTCTGAGGTCGACCGTCCCGGTGTCGGCCGGGGCGCCGACCGCACCCGCCGCAGCGCCCGCGTCCTTCGCGCCGATCGCCGCCCGGGCCGCGGCCGCCATCTCGGCGGCGTCGGCGAACCGGTCCTCCGGCTTCTTCTCCAGCGCCTTCGCGACCAGCTCTCGAACCGCCGCCGGGAAGGCCCCCGGCAGCTCCGGCGCCGGCTGGCGGACGTGCTTGAGCGCGACCTCCAACACGCTCTCGCCGACGAACGGCGGCTTCCCGGTAAGCAGTTCGAAGCAGACCACGCCGATCGAGTAGAGGTCGGAGGCTGGCCCGGTGCCCGTCCCCTCGGCCTGCTCGGGGGCCATGTAGAGGGCGGTGCCGACGATCGCGTGCGAGGCGGTGATCTTGGTGCTGGCGATCGCCCGGGCGATGCCGAAGTCGGTGATGGTCACCCGGCCGTCCGTACGCACCATCAGGTTGGACGGCTTGAGGTCCCGGTGCACGATCTCCCGGCGGTGGGCGGCGTGCAGGCCGTCCAGCGCGGCGGCGACCAGACCGAGGGCGCGCTCGGGAGGCATCGGGCCCTCCTCGGCGAGCACCCGGTCCAACGGCCGGCCGTCGACCAGTTCCATGACGATGTAGGCGCAGCGGTCCCCGGCGCCACCGCCCTCGCTGCCCTCGGCACCGCCGCCGCTCTCACCGTAGTCGTGGACGTCCACGACGGCCGGGTGGTCGATCGCGGCGACCAGTTGGGCCTCGCGGCGGAAGCGCTGGATGAAGGTGTCGTCCTCGAACAGCGCCGAATGCAGGATCTTGACGGCCACCGGCCGCGCCAGCACCGTGTCGTCGGCCCGCCAGACCGTACCCATCCCCCCGCCGCCGATCCGCTCGACCAGCGTGTACCGCCCGCCGAGCACGGCGCCCGGACCCCTCATACTCCCGCCCCCATGTGTGTCATGACCCTCCCCAGCGGGCCGTTCGGCCCCCAGTGTGCCAGAGGGGGTCGAACGGTCAGCAGGCACTGTCCGGCCAGGGGTTGAGGGCCCCACCGTCAGCTGTCCCGGCCCTGCCGGGCGTGCTCGACCACCTCCAGGACGGCGGCGGCGACGGCCTGCGGGTGGTCGGCGTGGACGTGGTGGCCCGGCCCGCGCCCCAACAATTGAGACCCCCAGGGGGCGCCCCCGCCCACCCGTGTCTGGTGTTCCGTGCACCCCGCGCGCACACCCCCCCCCCGGCCGGCGGGGGCGGGGGGGGGTGCCCGGGCCGCGGAGCCGGCGCCCGCCGCCGCCGCGCGCGGCCGGGGCGTCCACCGGATCGACCAGTTCGGAGC
>NZ_JBHWIJ010000116.1:5558-24371 GCF_042732255.1 Kitasatospora sp. NPDC059803
GCCCGGCCGGGGCCCGCGCACACCCGGGCCCCCCCCCGGGCGGCCCCCCGCGCGCCCGCGCGCCGCCGCCGGAGCTCGGAGACCGCGAGGACCGTCAGCCGGTTCTCGTCGAGGACGGTCAGCCGCTGGTGACGGTGTGCCTCGACGGCCGCCTCGGCCCTCGCGACAGCTCCCCCGGCACGGCGTGCGGCGGGCGTCAAGGCCGCCCGGAGTAACCCCACCCGCAACAGGACGGCCTCGGCGGCGCGGATGGCCGGTGGCTGGAACTCCTCGTGCGCCGGGTCCACCAGGACCAGGCCGGCCACCAGTTCCGGGCGCCGCCAGGCGAGGAGTTGGGCCAGCTGGCCGCCCCAGCTGTGCCCGACCAGGACGGCCGGGCCGGCGCCGAGGTGCTCCACCAGGGCCGCCAGGTCCTCGGTCGGGGACTCCAACGACGGGCCGGAGACGCGATCGGGGTCACTGGCACCGAGCCCGGCCCGGTCGTACGCCACGACCCGGCTGTGCGCGGCCAGTTCGGGCAACACCGGCGCCCAGGTCAGCGACGAGGTGCCGCAGCCCGCGAGCAGGACCACCGGCGGACCGCCGCGCCCCGCCTCCACCCAGCGCAATGCCCGCCCGCCACGGTCGAGTTCGCCCTGTCGGACCCCGCCGGGGACGCGCTCGGCCAGCGCCTGCCCGATGGCGTCCTGCACGTCCCGCATGGCCCGCGTGTCCTGCGTGTCCTGCGTGCCCCACGGTTCCTGCGCGTTCTGCCTGTTCTCTGTCTTCTGCACGTTCGGCTCCCCCCTGGATCCGTCCGCCCGGTCCCGGCCGGTGGTGCCGGGTGACGCGGGTTCGTTACTCACCACTGCCACGAGTCCCGGGCGCCTCCCCGACGCCCGGCGGCCCGGCCGACAGCCGGGCCCGGACTCGCTGTCAGGCACCAGACCCTGACCGCCCGGCTCCACGCCGACCCGAACACCTCGCGTCCGTTGCGCGACTGGAGGACGAAGAGGAGGTGCTGTGGCGCAAGGCCGTCACCGGCCCGCGCCTGCACGGACCAGGCCGGGGCGGACCAGGCCGGGGCGGACCGGGCCACGCCGCGCCCGCCGCCCCGGCCCTCCGGTGGCTCAGGCCGACAGGGTCCGCTTGAACAGGTCGAGCACCGCCTCCCAGTGGCGCGCGTCGGCGACGGCGTCGTAGCGGGTGGTGTCGGCCTGGGTGTAGCCGTGCGCGGCGCCCGGGTAGACCTCCTCCCGGTGGCGGACACCGGCGGCGGTGAAGGCCTCGGCGAGCCGTTCGATCTGCTCGGCGGGCATGGACGGATCCTCGTCGGCGTGGCCGAAGTACACCTCGGCGGTGATCCGGGAGGCGCCCAGGTGCGGGCTGTCCGGCGCATCGGTGGCGAGGTTGCCGCCGTGGAACCCGGCGATGGCGGCGATCCGGTCGGGGTGGCTGGCGGCCGTCCACAGGGCGAGCAACGCACCGCGGCAGTAGCCGGTGAGGCCGACCGGGCCGTCCGAGACGAGCGGGGAGTCGGCGAGCCAACGCAGATAGGCGTCCGCATCGCGGGCGGTCACCTCGGGGGTGAGGCTGAGGAGCAGCGGGCCGATCTGTTGGAAGATCGTCGGGTCCTTCTCCAGGTCGATCAGCGGCGGCAGTTCGACGACCGGCGCGCGGCCGTTCCGGTAGTAGGCGTTGGGGACCAGCACGGCGTACCCGGCCTGGGCCAGCCGGTCGGCCATGTCCTTCAGCTGGGGTCGGAGCCCGAAGGCGTCCATGTAGAGGATGACGCCGGGGTGGGCCCGCCCGTCGTCGGGGTGGGCGAGGTAGGCGTCGGCGGTGCCGTCCGCCGTCGGGATGTCCACGGTGGTTCCGCGCACGGTCATGGTAAGGGGTCTCCTTCGGTTCGCGCGGCAGGTTAGCGGGTGGACGCCGCCACCGACGCGGCGCCCGCAGGGAACGCGGGTGCGACCGCCCGGCGTTGGGCGTACATGGGTGTGATCGTAGATGTGGCGTGCGTGGCGGCGGCGGTGATCGGGCTGATGCTCCTGATCGCGTGGCAGATCCGGGGCGAGTCGTCGGGGCGTTGGCGGCGGGGCGGCGGGAGCACCGGGGTGGGCCTGGGCGGCGGGTTGGAGGAGTTGCAGGCGCTGTTCAGTCCGGGCAAGCGGGTGCAGGTCGAACAGCGGCGGGAACAGCTGACGCTGCGGGACGACGCCCAGGTCGGAGCGCCGCCGCACTTCGGCGTGGACCTGGACCGGGGCGTGGCGGTGCTGCACGGCAAGGGCGGGACGGGCGGTGAGACCGGACGGGGCCGGACAGGCGCTCAGGCCCCCCAGCCACGGGAGCAGAGCACCAGCCGGTAGCCGTCCGGGTCGGATATCGTCACGCCGAACTCCTCCCAGTAGGGGTTGTGGGACCGGACCGGGGTGCCGCCGGCGGCCTCCAGCCGGGCGACCAGGGCGTCGTCCACCGGCGCACCGAGGTAGACGACGAAAAGGTCGTCGACCGTCGGGGTGGGCTCCAGCGGGTTCTCCGGGTCGTGGGTGAGTTCGAAGTGCCAGGCTCCGCCGGGCGGACCGACCATCAGCAGGTCGTGCTCGCCGGACACCCGCTCGGTGGTGCGCCACAGCACGTCGAGGCCGAGGCCGCCGACGTAGAAGCGCTCGGCCGCCGCGAGGTCGCGCGAGGGCCGGGCGATACGGACCCGCGTCGTCGAATCGATCATGGCCGCGACCCTAGCCGATACCACTGACAACGAACCGCCCCCGACGATCCCCTCAACGATCCCCCAACTCCCCCCGACGATCCCCCCGACGGCGATCCTCGGACGGACTCCTCAGAACCGGCGCAGCCGTTCCTCGTCGCTGGTGCGCGGGCAGGTCAGGCAGGCGGCGGCCTCGGGCTTGACGGCGTAGTAGAGGCAGCAGCCGAGCCGGGTACGGGTGTGGTGGCCGCGCCCGTCGGGGGTGTGCAGGCGGCGGAAGTCGGCGGCGCCGGGCAGCGGGAGGGTACCGCCGGGCAGCACCGCCTCGGCGGCGACGACCGCGGTGTCCTCCTCGCCGAGCATCCGGCCGAGGTACCAGACGGCGGAGGCGAGGTCGTCCGTCACCATGCCCCAGAGCGCCCGGTCGCGGCGTCGGCTGGGGGCGGCGAAGGCGGCGAGCACCGGCTCGACGTGGGCGACCACGGCGGCCCGCAGTTCGGCGCGGAGTTCGTCGTCGCCGGGGAGGGTGACGTGGCCGCGCGGGCGCAGCGCGAGGTCACCGGTGGGGGCGTGCAGCCAGAGGTCGGCGGGGTCGACGAGGGGGACTTTCCGGGCGAGGTGCCAGGGACCCGCGATGAGCAGGCACGCGGACCAGACGTAGTGGTGCAGCAGTCTGGAGGCGGTGACGTGCGGGCGGGGGGCGCGGCCGTGTTCGGCGGCGATGCGCTCCTCCTCGCCGGCCAGGGCGGCGGCCAGGGCCCGTTCGTCGGCGGCGAGTTCGGCCCCCGAGTACCAGCCGTCGGCGGCTCGGGGGTCGGGTTCGTCGGCGTCGAGCAGGCGCAGTTCCAGCACCGGGCAGAGCTCGCGCAGGCGCCGGTAGTCGCCGGGCAGGGTGGACGTCGGTGCGACGGGCAGGGGTGTTCCGGGGATCATCGGCGCTCCGTGGATCGACTCCGCATGATCGAATAAGGTGAGGCTCACCTTACAATGCCTCAGGAAGTGCATCACCCGGGGCCGGGCCGGGCGGTACGGCACCCACGACACCCGGACGGGTCGACGCCGCGGCGAACGGCCCGACATCGGACCAGGCAACCCGAGATTGACGAACTTAGGCAAACCTAACCTAAGATGTCGACTCGTGTTGAGAACCGACCCGCCGGCCACCACAGCCCCGGCGACGCCTCGATCCTCGGCGGTCCAGCGGCCCCTGCTGCTGGTCGCCGGTGTGGGCGCGCTCGTGCTGTGTGCCGCGCTGAGCCTCGCGCTCGGCTCCCGATCCATCCCGCTGTCCACCGTGGCCGACGCCCTCACCGGGGCCGCCCACGGCGGCGACGCCGATGTGGTGACGGGCCTTCGCCTGCCGCGAACGGTGATCGGGCTGGCCGTCGGGGCCGCGCTCGGCGTCGCCGGGGCGGTCGCCCAGGGCGTCACCCGCAACCCGCTCGCCTCCCCGGTCACCCTCGGTGTCAACGCCGGCGCGAGCCTCGCCGTGGTCGCCGCGATCTACGCGCTGGGCCTCACCCGGCCCGTCGAGTACGTCTGGTTCGCCTTCGCCGGGGCGGCCGTCGCCGCGGTCGCCGCGTACGCGATGTCCCGGCGCGGCGGCGACCTCGACCCGGTCCGGCTCGCGCTCGGCGGCACCGTGCTCACCGTGGTGCTCACCTCCTGGACCTCCGCGCTGATGCTGGCCAGTCACCGCACCCTGGACGAGGCCCGGTTCTGGTTGGCCGGATCGATCGGCGGGCGGCAGTTGGACACCCTCACCCCCGTGCTGCCGTTCCTGCTGCTCGGCCTGCTGGGCGCGTTCGCGATCTCGCCCGCCCTCAACGCGCTCGCCCTCGGCGACGAGACCGCCCAGTCGCTCGGCGTGCCGGTGGCCCGGATCCGACTGGCCGGCGGGCTGGCCGTCGTCCTGCTCGCGGGCAGCGCGGTGGCCGTCGCCGGGCCGGTGGCGTTCATCGGACTGGCCGCGCCGCACCTGGTCCGCCCGCTGCTCGGCAACGACCACCGCTGGCTGCTGCCGGGCTGCCTGGTCGCCGGTCCGCTGCTGCTGCTCGCCGCCGACGTGCTCGGACGGCTCGTGGTGCGTCCCTCCGAGATCGAGGTCGGCATCGTGACCGCCTTCCTCGGCGCGCCGCTGCTCGCCGTACTGGCCCGGAAGGTGGCCCGGTGACCGCGCTCGCCGTGCCCGTCGGCACACTCGCCCGCCGCCGGGCCCGCACCGCCGCGTGGTCGGCGCTGGCCGCCGTCGTCCTGGTGGTGCTGACCGGCGTCGCGCTCGGCACCGGACAGGTGAGCCTGTCCGGATGGGACGCGCTGCGCGCCCTGGTCGGGCAGGGCGAACCCGGAAACGTCCTGGTGGTGCAGCAGTTCCGGGCGCCCCGGGTGGTGTCGGCGCTGATCGCCGGGGCCGGGCTGGCGATGGCCGGCTCGATGCTCCAGCGGCTCTTCCGCAACCCGCTGGCCTCCCCCGACACCATCGGTGTCACCGGCGGCGCGTCCTTCGGCGCGGTGCTGATGCTCGCCACCGGCGCCTCCCAGCAGCTGATCCCGCTGGCCGCGCTCGGCGGCGGACTGCTGGCGGCGCTGCTGCTCGGCGGCCTCGCCTGGCGGTCGAAGATGGCCGTCACCCGGCTGGTGCTGGTCGGCCTGGCGGTGCAGCAGGGCCTCGCCGCCGCCGTGAACCTGATGATCGTACGGTTCCCGGCCGAGCTGGCCTCCTCCGCGATGCAGTGGACCACCGGCTCGCTCTACGGCCGCAACTGGACCGAGGTCTGGATCGGCGGCACCGCCATCGCGCTGACCGCCCTGACCGTGCTGCTCTGCCAGCGGCGGATCTCGGTCCTCGACCTCGGCGACGACTCGGCCGGCGGCCTCGGCCTCAACCCCGGCCGGGACCGGCTCTGGCTGCTGCTGCTCGGCATCACCCTCGCCTCGCTGGCCGCCGCCCTCACCGGCCCGGTCGCGTTCGTCGCGCTCGCCGTGCCGCACCTGGTCCGGCTGCTCGCCGGGCCGCCCACCCTCGGCACGCTCGGACTCACCGCGCTCACCGGCGCCGTCCTCCTGCTGTCCGCCGACCTCCTCGTGCTCCACGTGATCCCCGTCCACGGCCTGCCGGTCGGTGCCGTCACCGCCACGCTCGGCGCGCCCTGGCTCCTGGCGCTGATGATCCGCCAGGGCCGGCCTCCCCAGAGGAGCAACTGATGACGCCCACGACGACCGTCGAGTCCGTCACCACCACCGCCAACCGGCTCGCCGCGCACGGCCTCGACCTGCGCTACGGCGACCGCACGATCGTCGACGGGCTCGACCTCGAACTGCCCGGCGGCGCCGTCACCGCCATCGTCGGGCCCAACGCCTGCGGCAAGTCCACCCTGCTGCGCGGACTGGTCCGGCTGCTCGACCCCGCCGCCGGCACCGTCACCCTGGACGGCTCCGACATCCACCGGATGTCCGCCCGGGCCCTCGCCAAGCGGATGGGCCTGCTGCCGCAGCAGCCGGTCACCCCCGAGGCGATCACCGTCGAGGCGCTGGTACGGCTCGGCCGGTACCCGCACCAGCGGATGCTCAGCCCGTGGTCCAAGACCGACCAGGCCGCCGTCGAGGACGCCCTCGCCCGGACCGGCACCGCCGAACTGCGCGACCAGCAGGTCGACCGGCTCTCCGGCGGGCAGCGCCAACGCGCCTGGATCGCGCTCGCGCTGGCCCAGGACACCGAACTGCTGCTGCTCGACGAGCCGACCACCTTCCTCGACCTGCGCCACCAGCTCGACGTCCTCGACCTGGTCGCCGACCTGCACGCCGAGGCCGGACGCACCGTCGTCATGGTGCTCCACGACCTCGGGCAGGCCGCCCGGTACGCCGACCACCTGGTGGTGCTCAAGGACGGGCGGCTCGCCGCTGCCGGACCGCCCGCCGAGGTCCTCACCGCCGACCTGGTCGAGGCCGTGTTCCAGGTGCCGTGCCGGGTGGTGCCCGACCCGGAGACCGGCACGCCGTTGGTCGTCCCCCGGGCGCAGACCCGGCCGCGCGCCGCCGACCGCTGACCGCTGCCCCCCCCCCCCCCGCTCCTCACCCTCGACGCTCCTCACCCCCGACACCCGCTCGACCCGATCCAAGGAACCCCATGAACCGCCGCCTCCCCGTCGCCGTCCTCGCCGTCGCCCTGTCCACCACGCTGCTCGCCGCCTGCGACAGCGACGGCGGGACCAAGCAGAGCGGGGACGCCGCCTCCGCGAGCGCCGGCGCCTCCGCCGGCTTCCCGCGCACCGTCACCCACGCCGCCGGAACGGCCCAGATCAAGGCCCAGCCCAAGCGCGTCGTGGTGCTGGACAGCGGCGAGCTGGACGACGTCACGCTGCTCGGCATCACGCCGGTCGGCGCGGTGTCGCCGCACATGAAGACCGAGGGCGGGTTCCCGAACTACCTCAAGGACAAGATCAAGGACACCAAGGACGTCGGCCCGATGAACGAGCCGAACCTGGAGCTGATCGCCTCCCTCAAGCCCGACCTGATCCTCTCCTCCAAGGTCCGCCACGCCAAGGTCTACGACCAGCTGAACGCGATCGCGCCGACCGTGCTCGCCGAGACCACCGGGTTCCCGTGGAAGGAGAACCTCGCCCTCTACGCGCAGGCGCTCGGCAAGGAGGACGAGGCCAAGAAGGCGCTCGCCGACTACCAGGCGCGGGCCGCAAAGCTCGGCGAGGCGATCAAGGCGAAGAACGGCGGCGCCATGCCGACCGCCTCGGTGGTCCGCTTCGTGGCCGGACCGACCCGCCTCTACGCCAAGGCCTCCTACAGCGGCGTGGTGCTCAAGGACGTCGGCCTGGCCCGCCCGGCCGCCCAGGACGTCGACAAGAACATCGTCGAGGTGAGCGCCGAGCAGATCAACCAGGCCGACGCCGACCTGGTGTTCGTCACCACCGCCGACGACCCGTCCAAGACCAAGGAGAGCGAGGTCCAGCAGACCCCGGTCTGGCAGGGCCTGAACGCCGTCAAGAACAGCAAGGTCTTCAACGTCCCGGACGAGACCTGGATGTCCGGCATCGGCGTCCAGGCCGCCGACGCCATGCTCGGCGACATCGCCAAGGCCGCGGGCGTGGACGCACCCAAGTAACCGCCGACGGACGACGGCGGGCGGACGAGGTAGCGGTGGCGGTGGCGGTGGCGGCCACAGCAGCAGCCGCCACCGAATAGCCGACAACGAACAGATGACAGATGACAACAAACAGATAACAGATTTCGAAATCTGTTATCTGTCAGCTGTCGCCTGTCATCTGTTCGCCGCCCTCCCGACGTGCCCCGTGATCCGCCCGCCGTCGCTCTCGTCCGTCACCACCCTCAAGGACCACCACCCCATGCGGCTCTACCTGCTCGCCCTGAACCCCACCGACTCGGTCACCGCCGGCTTCCTGCCCGCCGCCGCCCGGCTCGGGCTCGACGTCACCGTCCTGACCGACCACGCCGGACCCCACCGGAAGGCCTACGCCGACCTCCCGTTCACCGCACCCGAGGTGCTGGAGTGCGACGTCCGGGACTTCCGCGCCGTGATCAGCCTGGTCTCCCGCCATCACGCGCCCGACGCGGTGTTCAGCAACAGCGACCACTTGCAGACCCAGACCGCCCTGGCCGCCGAGTACTTCGGCCTCCCCGCAAAGGACTGGAAGGCCGCGCTGCGGGCCAAGGACAAGGGCCAGCTGCGCCGCCACCTCGCCCTGACCGGCCAGGACGCCGTCTGGTCCGCCGAGTTGGCCCCCGGGCAGGACCCGGCCGAGCTGGAGCCGCCGTTCCCCTGCGTGGTCAAACCCCGTGAGGGAGTGGCCAGCGAGGACGTCACACTGGTCGCCGACGCCGCCGAACTCGCCCTCCGCTGCCGGGAGATCCAGCACCGCCGGGCCGGCGCGACGCTGGTCGTCGAGGAGTTCCTGGACGGCCGGCTGTGCACCCTGGAGACCCTCGGCGACGGCCGCCGCCGGCACGTCCTCGGCGGCTTCCGCACGCAGCTCTCCCCGCCGCCGGACTTCATCGAGGAGGTACTGGAGTTCGTCCCCGCGCACCCCGCCGAGGTGGTCGCGCAGGTGCTCGCCCAACTCGACGCGCTCGGCATCGGACTCGGCGCCTGCCACACCGAGTTCGTCGTGCAGCCGGACGGCCGCGCCCGGATCATCGAGGTCAACTACCGCGCCATCGGCGACCAGTGCGACCTGATGCTCGCCGAAATCCTCGGCGTCCCGCTCTTCGAGCACATCCTCGCCACCCACCTCGGCCGGGAACTCCCCGCGGACCTCGGCGCGCAGTGCGCCGCGACCCCGCGCCGGGCCCGCAACGAGGTGGTCTGCGCCGACCGGGCCGGCCTCCTCACCGCCGCCCCCGGCCCGTACGACGAGGAGCGCGACGGCGTCCGGCTCGCCTACCGCCCGCTGCGCCCGCTCGGCGAGCGGCACGAGCACTACCGCACCAACCGCGACTACCTGGGCGTGATGTGGGCCATCGGTGCCGATCAGGAGGCCGTGGACGCGGCCGTCGCCCGGTTCCGCGCCGCCAACCGCTGGGAGATCACCCCGTGACCGCCGACGAGCAGCTCACCCTGCGGGTGCTCTCCGCCCTACTGCGCGAGGACGTCCTCGGCCTGCGCTCCCGCGGCGCCGTGGAGGACCGCGCGGACGGCCCCTGGTTCACCGTCGCGGACGCCGAACTCGCCCTGCCCGTCGCCGCCGAGGGCTTCCAGTGCGAGTACGCCGCCCGGCTGCCCCTGCTGGAGCTGGCCGGGCGCCGACTCACCGGTCTGGACGCCATCGTGGCGGCCCTGGCCGGTCTGGCCGAGCCCGAGGACCGGCCCGGCTGGGCCGCCTTCGCCGAGGAGTGCCGCCAGACCCTCGCCACCATGGAACTGCACGAGCGCGCACGGCCCGAGGTGCACGCCCGGCTCACCGACCTGTACGGCGAGGACCCGGCCGACTGGACCGGCCTGGCCGCCGCCCTCGGCCACGACACCCTGGCCGCCTACCTCGACCACCCCGTCTACCCGACCGCGCGCGGGCGCGCCGGCCTCACCGAACCCCAACTGAACTCCTATGCACCGGAGTTCCATCCCGCATTCGAGCTGCGCTGGCTGGCCGTCCCGACCGACGCCCTCACCACCCACGGCCAGCGTCCGCTCCCGAGCTGGTGGCCCACTCCGGCCTGGTTGGGCCTTGCGGACGCCTGCCCCGGCGACGGCTGGACCACCCTGCCGGTCCACCCCCTCACCGTCGGCGCCCCGCTGGACGAGGCGCTGGAGGCGGTCGGCCTGGCCGGCCGCGCGGTGCTCGCCGAGCGGCCGTACCTGACCGTCGTGCCGACGCTCTCCATGCGCACCGTCGCCGTCGCCGACGACCCCGCCTGCCACCTCAAACTCCCGCTCGCCACCGCCTCGCTGGGCCGGCTCAACCGCCGCACCATCAAGCCCGGCACGCTGCTCGACGGCGCCGCCGGCCAGCGCCTGATCGAGGCCGTACTGGCCCGCGAGCCGCGCTTCGCCGGCCGCGTCCTGCACGCCGACGAGCAGACCTGGGCGCACGCCGGCCACGAGCTGCTGGCCGTCCTGCTGCGCCGCTACCCCGCCGGGCTGGAGCGGGCCGTCACCGTCCCGCTGGCCGCCCTGCTGGCTCCCGCGCCCGGCGGTCGCCTGGTGCTCGACCACCTCGCCGACCGCTTCCACGACGGCGACCAACTCGCCTTCTATGACTCCTTGCTGGAACTCCTGCTGGACTGGCAGACCACGCTGTTCGACTACGGCATAGCGCTGGAGTCGCACCAGCAGAACACCTCCCTGGTGCTCGACGACGACGGACTGCGCCTGCTCTACAAGGACGACGACGGCCCGCGCGTGCACACCGCCCGGATGACCGCCCGCCTCGGCGAACTCGCCCCGACCCGGGCCGACTTCGACGACGCCCGGATCTTCGGCGACGACGACCGGGCGCTCACCGACCTGTTCACCACCATCACCGGACACCTGTGCACCGGCGCGCTCGCGTTCGGCCTCGCCGAGCACCGTCGCGCCGAACTCACTGACGTACTCACACTGTTGCGAAAGCGCCTGGCCGAGGCGGTGGACCGGATCGGGCCGGCCGGCGAGCCGCTGCGGACGGACCTGCTGGAGGCCGAACGCCTGCCGGTCAAGGCCATGGTCAGCGCCGGAACCTTGCTCAGCAAGCAGCGCTCGGGCGCCGCCGACATCAACAAGCACTACACCAGCGGCCCCAACTACCTGCTGGCGAACGGGATCGCCCGGTGAGTGTGGAGACCGTTCCGCAGCGCTCCGGCCGCGGGACGGACCACTCCGGCGGACTCGGCCGCCGCCAGGTGCACGCCGTCGCCGCCTGCTACTTCGTCGCCTCCTTCGCCGCACTGGGCCTGCCGCCGTACCTGACCGCGATCCTGCCCACGCTCGGCGATCCGCAGGCCCGGTGGGCCGGTGTGCTCTACATCGTCCCGACGGTCTTCAGCGCGCTCGGCGCACCGCTGTGGGGCCGGCTCGCCGACCGCTACGGCCGCAAGCGGCTGCTGCTACGCGCCCAACTCGGGCTCACCGTCTCCTTCCTGCTGGCCGGAGCCGCCGGCAGTCTGCCCGCGTTCACCCTCGCACTGGTCCTCCAGGGCTTCCTCGGCGGCACCTTCGCCGCCACCAACGGCTACCTCGCCGCCGCCCTCGACGGGCCGCGGCTGTCCCGCGCACTCACCCTGATGCAGGGCAGCGCCCGGGCAGCCCTGGTGGCCGCGCCGATCCTGGTCGGTGCGTTGTCCCCGTGGATCGACCCGCACCGCCAGTACCTGGTGATGGCCGTCCTCCCGCTCGCCGCCGCACTGCTGCTGTCCCTGCTGCCCGAGCCGGACCGTCCGGCGGCCGCCCCCGTGTCGGAGGGACGCGTCGAGCGGGCACCCGCCGCCCCGCTTCTCCCGCTCTACGTCTTCGAGTTCGTCTTCGTCTTCGCCACCGTCATCTCCTTCCCCTATCTCATCTCGCTCGCCGAGCAACGGCTGCCCGGCGTCTCCGGCACCACCACCGGCGTGCTGTTCGCCCTACCGCACCTGTGCTACCTGGTGTTCGCCGCGCGCATCCACACGCTGTTCCACGCCCGCCCGCACACCGGCATCGCGCTCGGCTTCGGCTTCGTCGCGCTCGGCCTGGCCGGGCACGCCGTCGCGTACTCGCTCCCGGTCTTCGTCGCCGTCCGGCTGCTGCTCGGCGCCGGGCTCACGCTCGGCCTGGTCTGCCTCGCCGTACTCGCCGCCGGAGCGGCCCAAGGGCGCGCGCCCGGGCGGATGTTCGGCACGCTCGAACTCGTCTCCAAGGGCGGCGCCGTCGCCGCCGGCGCCGTCGCAGCGCTGGCCAACGGGCAGTTCGGCGCCGCCGCGCCCGTGGTGGCTGGCACCGCCGCCGCCCTGCTGGCCGCCATCGCGGCCACCGCATTCTCCCTCCCGTCCCTCCGCCAGCGCTGGAGTCGCCGATGACCCCCGAGCCGATCACCCCCGAGCCGATCACCCACAAGTCGATCACTCACGAGCCGATCAGCCACGAACTGCCCACCGCCGACGACGCGGTGGCCCACACTCTGCTGAACTGCCTGCTGCGCGAAGTCTCCGCCCCCGAGCACCAGACCGCCGTGGCCGACGGCCGCCTGCTGCTGCGCCTGCCCCGGCGCGGTGCCCTGCTGCGGATCGCCCTGCGCCGCACCTCGCTGCTCGGCGCGCACCGCTTCACCGGCCCGGTCGAGATCGAACGAGGCGGCAGCTGGGCGGAGTTGGACTGGCGCGAGCTGGCGGAACACGTACAGGACGAACTGGAGCTGCGCACCGGCACGGTGAACGAGGAGTTCCTGGGCCAGGTCACCTCCAGCCACGACGGCCTCCGGCAGAGCCTGGCCGGCCGCCCGACCTCCGGACCGGACCGCTACCTGGAGTCCGAGCAGGCCCTGCTGTTCGGCCACCGCTTCCACCCGGCACCCAAGTCCCGCTCCGCCGCCCGGGGGGACTGGCGCGGGTACGCCCCGGAGTCCCGTGCGGCGTTCCCGCTGCGCCACCTCGCCGTCCGCACCGAACTGATCGCCGAGCAGTCCCTGGACGAGAGCGCGAGCGCCCTGCTGGACGGCCTCGGCGACGTCCCGGACGGCTACCGGCTGCTGCCCGCCCACCCCTGGCAGTACCAACTCATCGGCGATCACCCGCTGTTGCGCGATTCCCTGGACCGCGGTGACGTCCTCGACCTCGGGCCGCGCGGCGAGGAGTTCGCCGCCACCGCCTCGGTGCGCACCCTCCACGGCGCGGACGCCTTCCTCAAGTTCAGCCTCAACGTGCGCATCACCAACTGCCTGCGCAAGAACGCCGCTTACGAGCTCACCGGCGCCGTCGCGCTCACCCGGCTGCTCGCCCCCGCCCTCGCCGACCTCGCCCGGCGCTTCCCCGACGCGGCGATGCTGCGCGAGCCCGCGTTCCGCACCCTCGCCCTGCCCGGTGCCGACGGCCGACCCGACCAGGCGCTCTACGAGGGCTTCGGCCTGATCGTCCGCGAGGGCTTCGGCGGCGTACTGCGACCCGGCGTCACCCCGCTGCTGGCCGCCGCCGTCGCCGACGAGCACCCGACCAGCTCCGCCCACATCTCCCGTCTGCTGGAGGGGAGTTCGGACGCCTACCAGGCCCTGGACTGGTGGCGGGCCTATCTGGGGCTGCTCATCCCGCCCGTGCTCGCCGCCTACTTCGACCACGGCGTGGTGCTGGAACCGCACCTGCAGAACGTGCTCATCGGCGTCGACGCCACCGGGCACCCCACCCAGGTGCTCTTCCGCGATCTGGAGGGCACCAAGCTCGTCCCCGAGCACAACGCCGACATCCTGGCCGCCCTCCCGCCCGAGGTCGCCGGGCCGATGACGTACGACGCCGAGCGCGGCTGGGACCGGGTGGTCTACTGCCTGCTGGTCAACCACGTCGCCGAACTGCTCGCTGCCCTCGCCGACCGCCACCCCGAGCTGGAGGGCGCCCTGTGGCAGGTGGTCCGGGACACCCTGGAGCAGTACGCGGCAGGCCACGGCCGGCCGCCCCGGCTGCGGGCACTGCTCGCGGGCGTGCCGCTGCCGGCCAAGGCCAACCTGCTCACCCGCTGGGAGCGCAAGGCCGACCGGCAGGCCGGCTACGTCCGCCTGCCCTCGCCGCTCGCCGGATCCGTCCTCGCCCAGGCCTCCCGCACCTCCGCCCCCCTCTCCCTCGGGAGCGCCGCCCGATGACCGAGATCGTCCGCCGGCACGTCGCCGCCCTCGCACCCGACGCCCTGCCCGCCTACGTCTACGACCTGGCGGCGCTGCGCGCGCACGCCGCCGCCGTCCGGGCCGCGCTGCCCGCGCGGGTCGAGCTGTACTACGCCGCCAAGGCCAACCCCGAGGCGCCGCTGCTGGCCGCGCTGCGCGACGCGGTCGACGGCTACGAGGTCTCCAGCGGAGGCGAGTTGGCGCACGTGCGGGCGGCCGTGCCGGACGCGCCGCTGGCCTTCGGCGGCCCCGGCAAGACGCCCGCCGAGATCGCCGCCGCCGTGGACGCCGGGGTGCACCGCTGGCACATCGAGAGCGAGCAGGAACTGCACCGGCTCGACGCCGTCCTCGCGGACCGGCCGGGCACGGTGGTCGACGTGCTGCTACGGGTCAACCTGCCGGTCGCCACCGGTGCGCTCGACGCGGTGGCACTCGCGATGGGCGGGCGGCCGACGCCGTTCGGGCTCGACCCGGACCGCGCCGAGGAGTGCGTGCGCCGGCTCACCGGCGACGGCCCCGGCCCGCTCGGACGGCAACTGCGCCTGCGCGGCGTGCACGCCCATCTGGCCAGCGGGCTCGCGGCGGCGGAGCAACTGGCCGTCGCCGAGCAGATCGTGGCCTGGTCGGCCGCGCTGGCCGAACGGCACGGCTTCCCGCTGGCGGAGGTCAACGTCGGCGGCGGGATGGCCGTGGACTACGAGGACCCGGCGAACCACTTCGACTGGACGGCCTTCGGCGAGGGGCTGGCCAAGCTGCTGGACTCCCACCCCGGCCTGACCCTGCGGATCGAACCCGGCCGGGCCCTGACCGCCCACTGCGGCTGGTACGCGACCGAGGTGCTGGATGTGAAGCAGAGCCACGGCGAGGACTTCGCGGTGGTCCGTGGAGGCACCCACCACCTGCGCACCCCCGCCACCCGGGGGCACTCCCAGCCCTTCGAGGTGCTCCCGGTCGACGCCTGGCCGCATCCGTGGCCGCGCCCCGCCGTCGCCACCGGCCGCGCCACCCTGGCCGGCCAGCTCTGCACCCCGAAGGACGTCCTCGCCCGGGCCGCCTCCGACGCTGACGGCCTGCGGGCGGCCGACCGCGTGCTGTTCGCGATGGCGGGCGCGTACGCCTGGAACATCTCGCACCACGAGTTCCTTATGCACCCGCGCCCGGGGTTCCACTACCTGGGCGGCTGAGGGCACCCCGGATGACGGTCGACAGGTAACAGATAACAGCTGACAGATAACAGATTTCGAAATCTGTTATCTGTCAGCTGTTATCTGTTCTCCGCCTCCTGTTCGCGCCCCGCCGCCCGCCCGTCCACGCGCCGGACCCCACCCGTGGGCCCCGCCCGCCCCAGGGGTCGCCGCAGGTCACCTCCGCACACTCGTGCGACAGTGGTAGGCAGCGAAGGGAGCGCGAACGTGCTGATGGACAAGGTCGCGGAGATACTCGCCGAGGCGTCGGCCGAGGTGGTGGAGCCGCGCTTCCGTGCGCTGGCCGCCGGCGAGGTGATGGAGAAGGCGCCCGGCGAGATCGTGACGGTCGCCGACCGCGAGGCCGAGGCGATCATCGCCCGCCGCCTGCGCGAGCTGCTGCCCATCCCCGTGGTCGGCGAGGAGGCCGTCTCCGCCGACCCCGAACTCGCCCAGGCCCTCCACGACGAGCCCGCCGCCTGGCTGGTCGACCCGGTCGACGGCACCTCCAACTTCGTCGCCGGCCGCCCCGAGTACGCCGTGATGTGCTCGCTCGTCCGCGGCGGGGAGACCGTCGCCTCCTGGATCTGGCAGCCCGCCACCGCCACCGCCTACTGTGCCGAACTGGGCTCCGGGGCCTGGCGCGACGGCGTACGCCTGACCCGGCCGCCGGCACCGCGCGACGCCGCGAAGCTGCGCGGATCCGTGAAGAGCCGCTACCTCGACCCGGAACACCGCCGGCGCCTACAGGCCAACGAGTCGGCCTTCGGCGAGGTCTCCCCCGGCCGGCACGCGGCCGGAATCGAGTACCCGGACGTCGTCGAGGGCCGCTTCGACTTCCTCCTCTACTGGCGCACCCTCCCCTGGGACCACGCCCCCGGCTCCCTGCTCGTCACCGAGGCCGGCGGCGTGTCCGCCCGGCTGGACGGCACCCCCTACCGCCCCGAGGCCCCCGGCTGCGAGAACGGCCTGCTGGTCGCCGCCGACCCGGAGACCTGGGAGCTCACCCGCACCCTCCTCCTGAGCGACTGACGGACCGCCACCGCCACCACGGTCATCCGGTCGCGGTCACGAATCGGCGCCCTGGTCCTCGGTCTCGAACGGGGCCTGCCCTGGCGCCGGGCGGCCGACGATGACCGACTCCCCGCAGCACGCGCCTAGCCGGCCCGGTCCCCCTCGGCCTTCCGCCCGGCGCCCACCACCTCGCGCAGCAGTGCACGGACCTCCCCCGCCGTGGCGTGCGGGTTGAGCAGGGTGAGCTTGAGCCGCACCCGGCCGGGCCCCTCGCCCGGGAGTTCGGTCCGCCCGACCACCGCCCGCCCGGTGCGCAGCAGCAACCGGCGCAGGCTGCCGTTGAGTTCGTCGACGGCGGCCTCGTCGGTCAGGCCCGGCGGTCGGTAGCGGAACAGCAGGACGGTCAGCGCGGGTTCGGCGTGGAGTTCGAGCGACGGTTCGGCGCGGACGGCCTCGGCAGCGGACCGGGCGAGTTCGTGGCAGGCGTCGACGAGTCGGCCGAGCCCGTCGCGGCCGAGGGTGCGCAAGGTGACGGCGAGCTTGAAGGCGTCGGCCCGCCGGGTGGTGCGCAGCGAGCGGCCGAGCAGGCTGGGGTAGCCGGCCTGCTCGTCGTCGACGGGGTTGAGGTACTCGGCGCGGCGGGCGAGCGAGACGTAGGTCTCGGTGCGGCGGACCAGGAAGACGCCGGCGGCGGCGGGCTGCCAGCCGAGTTTGTGCCAGTCGAGGGAGACGGAGTCGGCGCGGTCGATGCCGTCGAGGAGCGGGGCGAGCCGGTCGGAGAGCAGCGCGCCGCCGCCGTACGCGGCGTCGACGTGCAGCCAGGCGCCGTAGCGGCCGGCCAGGTCGGCGGCGACGTGCAGCGGGTCGATGCCGCCGGTGTCGGTGGTGCCGGCGGTGGCGACGATGGCGATCGGGGTGCGTCCGGCCCAGCTGGCCTCGGCCAGGGTCCGCTCCAACTCCTTTGGTTCCATCCGGAGTTGCCGGTCGACGGGGACGGTGGTGACGGCGCGCTCGCCGAGCCCGAGCAGGGCGGCGGCGCGCTGGACGGAGAAGTGCGCGGCCTCGGAGGCGACGATGCACGGCCGGACGCCGCCCGGGATGCCGTCCAACTCGACGATGCCGTCCAGCTTCTGGTCCCGCGCCAGCATCAGGCCCATGAGGTTGGACTCGGTGCCGCCGGAGGTGAGGACGCCGGCAGCGCGGGCCGGGTCGTAGCCGACCAAGGTGGCGAGTTCGGCGAGGAGGGCGGTCTCCAGGGCGGTGGCGGCGGGGGCCTGGTCCCAGGAGTCCTGGGAGGGGTTGAGGACACTGACCGCGAGGTCGGCGGCGGCGGCCACGGCGAGCGGCGGGCAGTGCAGGTGGGCGGCGCAGGCCGGGTCGGCGGGGTCGGCGGCGCCGTAGGCGAGGAGTTCGGTGAGGCGGGCGAGCGCGCCGGGCCCGTGGGCGCCGGCCAGGCCGTCGGCGACCAGCGCGCCGAGCTCGGCCGGACTGCCTGCGGGCAGCGGCCCGCCGCGCAGGGCGATGCCGTGGTCGAGCGCGTCGAGGACGGTGGCCAGCAGTGGCCCGAGCGCGCCGGGCCCGCCGACGCCGCCCGCGAGGGCGTCCAATGGGGCGGGCCCGCCGGGCAGTCCGGCGGCGGCGCCGGAACCCGAGCCGGAACCACCGCCAACTCCAGAACCGGAACCGCCACCGGCCCCGGATCGGGCGCCCGAACCTCCTCCCAAGCCTTCCCCTGAACCGCCACCGCCCCCTCGCCCCGCGCTCATTCGGCGCCCCGGGCCGCGGGAGCCGCAGGGCTCGCCACAGGGCTCGCCGCTGCGGCGGAATCGAGGGCCGCCGCGGCCGCGATCGCGTCGGCAAGCCGGTCGAGCACCGCAGCGACCTGCTCGTCGGTGATGGTGAGCGGCGGCAGCAGTCGCAGCACCGCGTCGTGGCGCCCGCCGAGTTCGACGATCAGCCCGCGCGCCAGGCAGGCCTCGCGGACCCGGCGGGCGAGCGCCGGGTCGGCCGGCCGAGCCCCGCAGGCGTCCGGTTCGGCGGCGGGGTCGACGAGTTCGACGCCGAGCATCAGGCCGCGCCCGCGCACGTCGCCGATCACCGGCAGTTCGGCGGCGAGCCCTCGCAGCCGGGCGGCCATCCGCTCGCCGACGACGGCGGCGCGCTCGGCCAGTCCGTGGGCGGCGACGTAGCGCAGGGTGGCGGCGCCGGCGGCCATGGCGAGGGTGTTGCCGCGGAAGGTTCCGGTGTGGGCGCCGGGGCGCCAGCCGTCGTAGTCCTCCCGGTAGACGACGACGGCGAGCGGCAGGCTGCCGCCGATGGCCTTGGAGAGCACCATGGCGTCCGGAACGATGCCGCTGTGCTCGACGGCCCACATCGCCCCGGTGCGCCCGACGCCGGTCTGCACCTCGTCGACGATCAGCGGGATGCCGCGTTCGGCGGTGATCCGGCGCATCTCGCGCAGCCAGCCGTCGGGCGCGGGGACGACGCCGCCCTCGCCCTGGACGGCTTCCAGGATCATCGCGGCGGGCGGGACGACCCCGCCCGAGGGGTCGTCGAGCAGCCGTTCGACGTTGGTTGCGGCGAGGTCGGCGCCGGCCTCGCCGCCGACGCCGAACGGGCAGCGGGAGCCGTACGGGTAGGGCAG
>NZ_JBHWIJ010000117.1:0-13766 GCF_042732255.1 Kitasatospora sp. NPDC059803
GCGGGCGGGGGGGGGCGCGCGGCGGTCGTTGGAGTGGAGGCCCGGCCCGACCGGCGCGCCCCCCTCGGACAGCGTGCGCCGCCCGACCACCACCCCGCCGCGCCCCCCCCCCCCCGGCCATGTTCGCGTCGCGGCCCCTCAGGGGCCCTCGGAAGCCCGGCTCCGCGCCGTCAGGGGCAGCGGACCACCTGGCCGGCGTAGGCGAGCCCGCCGCCGAAGCCGAAGAGCAGGACCGGGTCGCCCGGGGACAGCTCGCCGCGTTCGACCAGCTTGGAGAAGGCCAGCGGGATCGAGGCGGCCGAGGTGTTGCCGGAGTCGACCACGTCCCGGGCCACCACCGCGTCGGTGAGGCCCAGCTTGGCGGCGATCGAGTCGATGATCCGCAGGTTGGCCTGGTGCGGCACGAAGCCCTTCAGCTCCGACGGGTCGATCCCGGCCTGCTCGCAGGCCCGGCGGGCCAGCGGGGCGAGCTGGGTGGTGGCCCAGCGGAACACCGACTGGCCCTGCTGGCTGATCACCGGGTCCCAGCCGGTGATCACCACGGCGTCGCCCTTCTCCGGCTCGGAGCCCCAGACCACCGGGCCGATGCCGGGCTCGGCACCGTCCTCCTGGGCCTCGACCACCGCGGCGCCGGCGCCGTCGCCGAAGATCACGCAGGTGGTGCGGTCGGTCCAGTCCAGCGTGTCGGACATCCGCTCGGCGCCGATCACCAGCGCGCGGCGCGCCGCGCCGGCCCGGATCGCGTGGTCGGCGGTGGCCAGGGCGTACGAGAAGCCGGAGCAGACCGTGTTGATGTCGTACGCGGCGGGCGCCCGGACGCCGAGCCGGGCGGCCACGGCGGCGGCGGTGTTGGGGCTGCGCTCGATCGCGGTGCAGGTGGCGACCACGATCAGGTCGATCTCGTCGGCCGTCCGGCCGCTCTTGGCGAGCGCCTTCTGCGCGGCCTCGGTGGCGAGGTCGACCAGGGTCTCGCCCTCGGCGATGTGCCGGGTTCTGACGCCCACCCGGCTACGGATCCACTCGTCGTTGGTGTCGACGAGCGCCTCCAGGTCGTCGTTGGAGAGGACCTTGGGGGGCTGGTAGTGGCCGAGTGCCACAATGCGCGAACCGCTCATAGTGCCATGGAACCGGGTTACCCACTGGTCAGCGGGGCGCGCCCGGCTACAGGATCCGCCCCCGTGATCTGTAGGAGCCCGACAAGGGGCGTTGCGGCGACTGGCCTCCGGGCGCGCCGGGATCGACGCCGATGCGGACGACGGGGCGGGCACCGCCGCCGATGACGGGGCCGACACCGCCCGGAACACCGTGCGGACGCCGCCGGAACGCCGGTGTCGGGCCGGGGGCAGGTCGGGATCGGGCCGGGGGCGGAACGCCGGGGTCAGGCGGACAGCGAGGCGGCGTCGCCCATCACGATCACCGGGTGGGCCGCCGGGTCCAGGGTGCGGATCAGCTCGGCCATCTTGTCCTCGGGGATCGAGACGCAGCCGTGGGTGGGGCCGTCGTGGTCGACGTGGATCCAGATCCCGCCGCCCTTCTTCGCCCCCATCGGGCGGCGCGGGTCCAGCGGGGAGTTTCCGGGCACCCGGTTGTAGTTGATCGCGACCACGTAGTCGAAGGAGCCGGCCAGCTGGTCGCCGAAGAAGCCCGTCCCGGAGACCACGAAGCTCGGGTCCTTGTCGTACGGGAGCTTGCTGCCCGGGTCGGCCTTGCGGCCGCCCGCGTCGGAGAGCGCGAAGACGCCGATCGGGCTGCGCAGGTCGCCCTCGTTGTGGTCGGTGGTCCAGCCGTTGTTGCCGTTGTGGCCCTGCCAGGTCTCGCCGGCCAGCCAGCGGCCCTCGGGGGTGCGGGTCCAGAGGGTGACGGTGTTCTTGTTGCCGTTCTTGTCCTGGCCGGAGGCGAGCACCACCTGGGTGGTCTCGGTGGGTATCTTCGCGACGAAGTCGGCGCCGAGGCCGGGTATCGCGGCGACCGAGCCGTCCGCACGGACCTGGCTGCGGTCGGCGGCCGGGGGCTGGGTCTGCCGGTCGGCGGCGGCCCGGGCGGCGGGAGCCGGCTGGTCGGGCGTGCTGACGCCTTCCGGGCCGGGGCCGTCGGCGGCTGCGGCGACGGGCTTGGCGTCGTCCTGGCCGACGGTGTACCAGCCGGCGGCGGCCGCGACCAGCAGCGCGGTGCCGGCCATCACCGCCTTGCCGTGACGCTTCTTCTTCGCCTTCCGGCGGTGCCCCCGGGCGGCCGCCCGGGCACCCACGGGTGCCGCCACGGGCGGGGGCGTGGGCTGCCGGACGGGCTCCGGCTCGAACGCGTACACCGGTTCGGCGTCGTACACCGACTCGGGGGCGTACACCGGCTCGGCGTCGTACGCCGGCCCGGGGGCGTACACCGGCCCGGGGGCGACGAGCGGGTCGGGCCCGGCGGCGTACGGCTGGAACGGCTGGGATGGCTGGAACGGCTGCTCGTACGCCTCGAAGGACCCGTCAGGGGCCTGCGGGAGCTGCCCGTACTCGCCGTAGTGGTCCTGCCGGACGGGCTGCTGGTACGGCTCACCCGCCCCGTACGGCTGCTGCGGCACCCCGTACACCGGCTCCGCTATCGGCTCGTACGACGGGTACGTGGTGGCGCGATGAGAACCGGACATACCGCCGATCCTGCCAAACGGTGTACCGGTTGGTAAACCCGGGGCGGGTGCGGGGGCGGTGAAGAAACGCCGCCGCCCGGGCCGGGGCCCGGGCGGCGGGGGAGTTCTCCGGTCAGAGGCGCATCGCCTGCGGGGCCTCGCGGCGCCCCAGGTCCGGGCCCTCGTACTCGCGGATGATCTCGTAGCGGGTGTTGCGCTCGACCGGGCGGAAGCCGGCGTCGCGGATCAGGTCGAGCAGGTCGTCACGGCCCAGCTTGTTCGGGGTGCCGAAGTTGTCCGCGTCGTGGGTGATCTTGTACTCGACCACTGAGCCGTCCATGTCGTCCGCGCCGTGGCTGAGCGCCAGCTGGGCGGTGGTGACGCCGTGCATCACCCAGAAGACCTTGACGTGCGGGACGTTGTCGAAGAGCAGCCGGGAGACCGCGAAGGTCTTCAGCGCCTCGGCGCCGGTGGCCATCTCCGTGCGGGCCATCAGCTTGTTGCGCACGACGCCGTCCTTGGAGTCGTGGAAGTCGTGCTGGTAGCGCAGCGGGATGAAGACCTGGAAGCCGCCGGTCTCGTCCTGCAGCTCGCGCAGCCGCAGCACGTGGTCCACCCGGTGGCGGGGCTCCTCGATGTGGCCGTACAGCATGGTGGCCGGCGTCTTGAGGCCCTTGCTGTGGGCGAGGCGGTGGATCCGCGACCAGTCCTCCCAGTGGGTGTCGTGGTCGACGATGTGCTGGCGGACCTCCCAGTCGAAGATCTCCGCGCCGCCGCCGGTCAGCGACTCCAGGCCGGCGTCGATCAGCTCGTCCAGGATCTCGTCGGCGGGCAGGCCGCTGATCTTCTCGAACCAGTGGATCTCGGTGGCGGTGAAGGCCTTCAGCGAGACGTTCGGCAGGGCCGCCTTCAGCTCCCGCAGCGAGCGCGGGTAGTAGCGCCAGGGCAGGGTCGGGTGCAGGCCGTTGACGATGTGCAGCTCGGTGAGGGAGTCGACCTCCATCGCCTTGGCGAGCCGGACGGCCTCCTCGATGCGCATCGTGTAGGCGTCCTTCTCGCCCGGCTTGCGCTGGAACGAGCAGTACGCGCAGGACGCGCTGCACACGTTGGTCATGTTGAGGTGGCGGTTGACGTTGAAGTGGACGACGTCGCCGTTCTTCCGCGTCCGCACGTGGTGGGCCAGACCGCCCAGCCAGGCCAGGTCGTCGCTCTCGTAGAGCGCGATCCCGTCCTCGCGGGTCAGCCGCTCACCCGCGTAGACCTTCGCCTCCAGCTCGCGCTTCAGCCCTGCGTCCATGCGGTGCCCCGCCTCCTCCGACTTCGATTCCTTGCCGGACCGAGCGTACGCCTATGCCGACAGCAGCTCAGCGAGCAGTGCGGGGTCGATGTTGCCACCACTGACCACGGCCGCGACCGTCCGGCCCCCGGTCTCGGCGGCGCGGTGGAAGTAGGCTGCCGGGGCGACCGCGCCGGAGGGCTCGGCGACCAGCCGGCCGCGGCGGGCCAGCAGGGCGACGGTGGCGCGGATCTCGTCCTCGGTGACGGTGACGATGTCGTCCACGTACGCGGTCAGGTGCTCGAAGGGCAGCTCGCCGACCGACGGGGTACGCAGGCCGTCCGCGATGGTCCGGTAGGTGTCGGCGACCGGCCAGGCCAGCCGGCGGCCGGCCCGGAAGCTGGCCTGCGCGTCGGCGGCCAGCTCCGGTTCCACGCCGATCACCCGGATGCCCGGGCGGGTGAGCTTGAGCGCGGCCGCCGTCCCGGAGATCAGGCCGCCGCCGCTGACCGGCACCAGGACGGTGTCCAGCCCGGCCGGGGCGTCCTCGGCGATCTCCAGGCCGACCGTGCCCTGGCCCGCGATGATGAACGGGTCGTCGTACGGCGGCACCCAGACGTAGCCGTGCCGCTCGGCCAGTTCGGCGGGCAGGGTGTCCCGCTCCTCCGGCGACACCAGGACCACCTCGGCGCCGAACCCCCGGGTGGACTCCACCTTCACCGCCGGCGAGGTGTCCGGCATCACGATCACGGCCTTGATGCCGAGCAGCGCCGCCGCGTACGCCACCGCCTGCGCGTGGTTGCCGCTCGACTGGGCGACCACGCCACGGGCCCGCTCGGCCTCGGTGAGCGCGGCCAGCCGGTTGTACGCGCCGCGGGTCTTGAAGGCCCCGGTCGGCTGGAGGTTCTCGGGCTTCAGCCAGAGCCGGCGCTCCCCCTCGTCCGCCCACGGGGCGGGAACCAGCGGGGTGCGCACGGCCACCCCCGCGATCCGCTGCCGAGCGGCGCGCAGCTCCTCCAGACCGACCAGTGCCATCCGTCACTCTCCTTCGGGAGGGAGTTCGCTCACCCGGTTCTCCCACTTCGTGGAGAGTACGACGGTGGTGCGGGTGCGGGCCACGCCTTTCGTGCCCGAGATCCGCTTGACCACCGACTCCAGGCCAGCCACGTCGGCCACCCTGACCTTGAGCATGTAGGAGTCGTCACCCGCGATGAACCAGCAGTCCTCGACCTCGTTGAGGTCCTTGAGCCGGTGCGCGACGTCCTCGTGATCGGCGGCGTCGGTCAGCTGAAGGCCGATCAGGGCCGTGACGCCGAAGCCGAGCGAGGCCGGATTGACCGTCGCGCGGTAGCCGGTGATGACACCGGCCTGCTCCAGTCGGTTGATCCGGTCCGTGACGCTCGGGCCGGAGAGCCCGACCAGCCGGCCCAGCTCGGCGTAGGACGCGCGGCCGTTCTCCCGGAGCGCCTGGATGAGCTGTCTGTCCACCGTGTCCATATACCGTCCGCGTCCTTCCGAACCTCACCAGACCCACAGATCATTATCCGGATTCCAAGGCGCCATGCGCGGAACAACCCGGATATCGCAGAGAAGATACTCTCCCGCCCACGGCCTCCTCACTCCCCCTCAGCCGACACGCTGCCGTTCTCGTCGGCCCGGCGGGCCGCCGCCCCCAACTCCCCTTCCCAGCGCAGGTACAGGGAATGCGGGACGCCGACCGCGTCCAGCACCCGGCCGGCCACGAAGTCGACGAGTTCCCGCACGGTCGAGCCGCCGGCGTAGAACCCGGGAGAGGCGGGGAGGACGACGGCGCCCTGCGCGTCGAGCTCCACCAGGTGCTTCAACGTCACCCCGTTGAGTGGCGCCTCGCGCACGCACACGACCAGCGGGCGGCGCTCCTTGAGGGTGACGCTGGCCACCCGCTGCAGCAGGTCCTTGCTCAGGCCGAGCGCGATCCCGGCCACCGCGCCGGTGGTCGCGGGCACCACCAGCATGCCCTTGGCCGGGTACGAGCCGCTGGACGGGCCGGCCGCGAAGTCCCCGGCGGGCCAGTAGCGGACGTCGTCCAGGCCCTCGTCGGAGCCCAGCCAGGCGGCCAGGTCGGCGCGCCAGTGGGCGTCCCGGAAGGAGATGCCGGTCTCGTCGAGGATGGTGAGCCGGGCGGCTCGGCTGACGATCAGGTCCACCGGCTCCCCGGCGGCGAGCAGCGCCCGGACCACCGAGGCGGCGTACGGCGTCCCCGACGCACCAGAGACCCCGACCACCCACGGCTGACGCTTGACTGTTCCCATGTCCCATTTCTATCCGGACTCACCCGGTCGGGCCTCATCCGCGGGCTCCCCTGGAAGGATGGGGGCATGGCAGCGACCCTCGTCGACCTCACCCATCAGGTGACCACCGCGATGCCGGTCTACCCCGGCGATCCGGCCGTCCTGTTGGAGCCCGCGCTCACCACCGCCACCGCCGGGGTGAACGTGCTGGCCCTGCACCTCGGCTCGCAGTCCGGGACGCACGTGGACGCGCCCTACCACGTGGACGTCACCTGGCCGACCCTGGACGGGCTGCCGCTGGAGCGGTTCACCGGCCCCGCGGTGCTCGCCGACCTGCGCGGGCTGGAGCCCCGGGCCGCCGTCACCCCCGAGCTGCTCGCGCCCGCCCTGGCGCGCGTCGGCGAGGGGTCCGTCCTGCTGCTCGCCACCGGCTGGGCCCGGCACTGGGGCACCGACGCCTACCTCGCGCACCCCAGCCTGACCGCGGCCGCCGCCGAGGCGATCGTCGCCGCCGGGGTGCGGACCGTCGGGGTGGACGCGCTGAGCGTCGACCCCACCCCCGACCCGGGCCCGGGCGACCCGGCGGTCGCCGCGCTGCTCGCGGACCTCACCGACGAGCACGACCAGCCCGGCGCCGACGAGCCGACCCTCGCCGCGCACCGGGTGCTGCTGGGGGCGCCCGGCGGCGGGGTGATCGCCGAGAACCTGACCGATCTGCGGGCGCTGCTGGACGCCCAGGAGGCCGGGCGGCCGGTCGAGGTGTCGCTGTTCCCGCTGCGGCTGGCGGCGGCGGACGGTGCGCCGGTCCGGGCGGTGGCACGGCTGGGCTAGGGAGTTCGAAGACCCGCCCCGGAGCGTTCCGGCCAGTCGCCGCACGGGACTTGGTCTAGACCATCCCCCGGCGCCGCCGCTACGCTGTCCGCCCATGGCAGAGATCATCGGAGTGATCGAGCGACTCTGGCGCTACCCCGTGAAGTCCACCGGCGGCGAGCGGCTCGACTCCGTCGAGGTGGACGAGCGCGGCCTGGCCGGCGACCGCCTCTACGCCGTCCGCGACGCGGACGGCAAGCTCGGCTCAGGCAAGAACACCCGCCGCTTCCGCCGGATGGACGGCCTGCTCCGCCTCTCCGCCCGCCTCGGCCACCGGATCGACGGCCCCGAACTGTTCGACCCGCTCGGCCACCCGGTCGCCGACCCGGCCGCCTTCCTGCGCGCCTACCTCCAGCGCGAGGACGTCGAACTCGCCCGCGAGGACGCCGTCTCCCACTTCGACCAGCTGCCGGTCAGCGTGCTCACCACCGCCACCCTGGACTGGGTCCGCGAGGCCGCCCCCTTCACGGTGGTCGACGAGCGCCGGTTCCGCCCCAACATCCTGCTGCGGACGCCCCCGGGCACCCCGCCCTTCGTCGAGGACGGCTGGTTCGGCCGGGAGGGGCAGGGCGGCACCGGCGCCCGCCTCGCCTTCGTCCGCTCCAGCGAGCGCTGCGCGATGACCGGCGCCCCGCAGCCGGGGCTGCCGCACGCCCCCGAGATCCTCAAGGCGATCGTGCACGCCCACGACGGCCGGCTCGACGCCCTCGCCGAGGTCGCCGCCCCCGGGCGGCTGAGCGTGGGCGACGAGCTCGCGCTGCACTGAGCCCGGCGGGCGCTGGAGAGCGGAACCGCAGGTCAGGGCGGTCTCAGAGATTTTCGAAAAAACTTTTGGATCACCTGCAACCCCGGCGGCCGCCGCACGTCTATGTCAGTGAGAGGCGGGGAAGCCCGCCGAACCCGGACCGCGAGAGGCGCTGGGGGCGACGCCCTCGAACTTCGGGTCCGACTCCAAGCACACGTACCGGCCGGCGGCTGAAATGCCGACGGCAGAACACCCCGGGGGGTATTTCCATGTCCGTTGTCCGCGCCCGTCGCTCCCGCTCCACCGTCCTCACCGCCGCCACCCTCGGCGTGCTGCTGGCCACCGGCGCGGTGCTGTCCTCCCCGGCCGCGTACGCCGCCGAGGCACCGGCCACCGCCACCGCCCCCGCCGCGCCGGCCGCCGAGGCCACGGCCGACAAGCCGTCGCTGAAGGTCAACGCGCCGGCGACGGTCGGCCGCGGCGGGCAGCCGGTCGAGTTCGCCGAGACCATCACGAACCCCGGCACCACCGAGGCCTCGTTCACGCTGAGGATCGGCACGAGCGGCGCGGGCCCCATCGCGACGCACGCCATCAAGGTCGACTACCGCGACGCGGACGGCACCTGGAAGCCCGTCGCCGACACCGTCCCCGGCCTGACCGTCGCCGCCGGTGCCACCAGGACCGTCCAGCTGCGCCTCACCACCGAGCTCGCCGCCTACTGGTCCAACCAGGACTCGACCGTCACGCTCAGCTCCGCCGTCCTCGACGCGACCGGCACCACCGTCCTCGCCGAGAGCACCGACCAGGTCGCGGCCAAGGCCATCACCGTGCAGGTCAAGGACGCGCCGACCACCGCCGTCGCCGGCGGCGCCCCGGTCGAGTTCGACGTCACCGTGAACAACCCCAGCGCCTCGCGCTACACCACCGTCGACAAGGTCGTGGAGGCGGACAAGCACAGCACGCTCCAGGTGCGGAAGGCCGACGGCAGCTGGGAGAACATCACCGGCACCGCCAGCAGCCAGCCGGGCTCCGACCGCGTCACGTACCACCTCACCGACGACAGGACCATCGCCGCCGGCAGCAGCGACACCCGGCACGTCCGCTTCGCGTTCACCGCCGACGCCCCGCTCGGCACGGCCTACATCCACCCGTGGGCGATGCTCGACCAGGGCGCCGGGGCCATGCAGGCGATCGTCGGCCCCCAGTTCGTCGCGATTGACGTCACCGCCGCCCCGGTCGCCGCCAAGCCGGCGCTGACCATCCAGGAGCCGGCCCCGATCGGGTACGGCGGCGAGCCCGTCGAGTTCTCCGAGACCGTCACCAACCCGGGCACCACCGAGGCCCCGTTCACCCTGAAGCTCAACGTGAGCAACGTGCACGCCCGGGTTCACGACGCGTTCGCCATCGAGTACCGCGACGCCGACGGCACCTGGAAGCCCGTCGAGCTGACCTTCAAGCAGAGCGACAAGACCTTCAACTTCAGCGGCAAGGTCACCGGCCTGACCGTCCCCGCCGGCGCCACCAAGACCTTCCAGCTGCGGCTCGCCGCCGTGGGGAACAACGACACGGGCGGCTACAACCTGCCGACCAAGCTCTACTCCGCCGTCGTCGACCCGGCGGCCGAGGACACCGTGCTCGCCGAGGCCACCAAGGACGTCACGGTGAAGTCCCTGGTCGTCCAGCTCAAGAACGCGCCGACCACCGCCGTCGCCGGCGGCGCCCCGGTCGAGTTCGACGTCGCCGTCAACAACCCCAGCGCCTCCCGCTACGACAAGCTCGCCACCATCCTGTGGGCCGACTCGCACAGCGTCCTGGAGATGCAGAAGGCCGATGGCGCCTGGGAGACCGTGCCCGGCACCCCGGGCCCCCAGGCCGGCGGCCCCGTCCGCTACCTCCTCAGCGGCGACGCCCTCGCGGCAGGCGCGACCATCACCAAGCACGTCCGCCTCGCCTACACCGCCGAGGCCAAGGTCGGCCAGACCTCCGTCGACCCGTCCGCCGTCATCAACGAGGGCACCGCCCACGCCGCCAGCGCGAGCCCGCAGGGCAACGCGATCCAGGTCACTACCGACACTTCCGGCATCGGCACCGGCCCCGTCATCCGGACCAGCTACACCACCGGCACCGCCGACGAGACCGACACCACCAGCACCACCAGCACCACTGGCACCGCCCAGCTGGCGGGCGGCGAGCTCGCCCACACCGGGTCGGACGGTGTCATCAAGACCGCGGCGGGCGCCGCCGCCCTGCTCGTCAGCGGCATCGGCGCGCTCTTCGTCGCGCGCCGCCGCCGCAGCGCCTGACCGCCCCCGTCCGAGCCCCGGCTCCCCGGCTCCCCGGCTTCGCCCGGCGGGCCGGGGCTCGGCGTTTTCCGGGAGAGCTCGGTGCTTTCCGGCAGACACGTCCCAGGAACGGATCAGGCAGTCTCCCGGCCCCGCTACGGCAGGGCGACCGCCCGCAGGTAGGCCTCGGCGAAGAGGTCGATGGACTCCTCCAGCGAGGGCAGTCCGGCGCCGAGCGCCGGTTCGAGGACCGGCCGCAGCAGGATGTGGTTGATCAGCGGGCCGAACAGCAGTTGGACCAGCACCGGGAGCGGCAGCGGACGCAGCCGTCCGGCCTCGATGTACGGCAGCAGCAGCCGGCCGAGGCCGTCGAACAGTCGCGGCAGGTGGGCCGCCATCATCCGGGAGGCGGGGCCGTCCGGTCGGGCGAACAGGTCGGCGAAGACCGCCGGCATGACCCGGGGCTGGCGGTCGAAGGCCGCGGCGAAGGCGCGGTGGAGCGCCCGGACGGTGTCCTCCAGGCGTTCCGGCGGGTTCGCGGCGAGCGCTTCCAGGTCCGGCAGCGGGCCGTACTGGAGGAAGACGGCGGTGAGCAGGCCGTCCCGGCCCTCGAAGACGGTGTGCAGGCTGGGCAGCGAGCACTCGGCGCGGTCTGCCACGGCGTCCAGGGTGACCCCGCCCAGGCCGCGTTCGGCCACCAGCCCGGCCGCCGCCGCGATCGCGCGCTCCCGTACCGGCGGCCGTCCGCCCGGGTCGACGCCCGCCTGCCGGACCGCCTCGTCCAGCGGCGCCCGGCAGCCGCCGAGCCTGCGCAGCAGGGTGCTGCGGGAGATGCCGGCCGTCGCGGCGATCGCCGTCAGCGGGACGTCCGCGACGTCCTGGCCCCGGTCCTTCGCCGCCGTGAGGGCGGCCGCCACCAGATCCTTCATGTGGAGCAGCATACTACTTGACACCTGAGACAGTTCCAGAGACTCTGTAAATGCAAGTTCCACACGGAAGGTGATCAACCGAGCACAGCAAGGGAGAGAGCCATGAGCGTCGTGATCTCCGGGGGCGGACCGGCCGGAATGATGTTGGGCCTGCTGCTGGCCCGGGCGGGTGTCGAGGTGACCGTGCTGGAGAAGCACGGGGACTTCCTGCGGGACTTCCGCGGCGACACCGTCCACGCCTCCACCGTGCGACTGATGGACGAACTCGGCCTCGGCCGGAAGTTCGCCGCGCTGCCGCAGAGCCGGCTCGGCAACCTGGTGGTGCCGGTGCCCGGCGTCGGCCAAGTCCCGCTGAGCGCCTACGACCGGCTGCCCGCGCCGTACAACTACATCGCGATGATGCCGCAGTGGGACCTGCTCAACTTCCTCGTCGAGGAAGCCCGGCGGGAGCCCACCTTCACCCTGCGGATGAACACCGAGGCCACCGGACTGATCCGGGAGGGCGGCCGGGTGGCCGGCGTGCGCTACCGCACCCGGGACGGCGAGCAGGGCGAGCTCCGCGCCGACCTCACCGTCGGCACCGACGGCCGGCACTCCACCCTGCGCAAGGCGGCCGGGCTGGTGGCCGAGGAGTACCCGGTGCCCTTCGACGTCTGGTGGTTCCGCCTGCCCCGGCACGCGGAGGAGCAGGCCGCGCCGCCCAGCCTCGTCGCCGGCTTCGGCGACGGCGAGCTGGCCCTCAGCATCGCCCGCGACAGCTACTTCCAGATCGCCTACTTCAAGCCGAAGGGCTCCGACCCGCAGCTGCGCGCCGAAGGCGTGGAGCGCTTCCGCGAGCGGATCGCCCGGCTGCTGCCCCAGTACGCCGACCGCGTCGACCAGTTGGCGGGCATGGACGACGTCCACATGCTCGACGCCCGGCTCAACCGGCTGGACCGCTGGTACACCGACGGGCTGCTGCTGATCGGCGACGCCGCCCACGCGATGTCCCCGGCCGGCGGGGTGGGCATCAACCTCGCCATCCAGGACGCCGTCGCGGCCGCCACCCTGCTCGCCGAGCCGCTGCTGCGCGGCCGCCCGACCACCGCCGCGCTCGCCCGGGTGCAACGGCGACGCCAGATGCCGACGGTGGTCATCCAGCGGCTGCAACGGATCCTGCACGGCGTGATGTTCGTCCCGGCGCTCACCGGCCGGCGGTCCGGCCCGCCGATGGGATTCGCCGCGCTCGTCCGCCACGTCCCGGCGGTCCGGCTGGGCATCTCCCGCCTGATCGCCTTCGGCCCCCGCCCCGAACACGCCCCGGACTTCGCCCGACGGCCCATGGCGTAGCCGCCCGCCGCACGGGCCGGCGACCGGCCGTTCGGGCGGGAGGCTTCCGGGGAAGGACCGATGGCATGACGATCCCTCACCGCTCGACCGGCACCGGCGACCACCACGTCCTGGTCCTGCACGACTGGTTCGGCACCAGCGCGGGCTGGGGCCCCTTCCTCGACTACCTCGACGGCAGGGCCTTCAGCTACGCGTTCCTCGACTACCGGGGCTACGGGGAACGCAAGGACGTCACCGGCTCCTACACACTCGCCGAGATCGCCGCCGACGCGCTCGCCCTGGCCGACCAACTCGGCTGGGACCGCTTCTCGCTGATCGGCCACTCGATGGGCGGCAAGGCCGCGCAGCAGGTGCTGGCCGAGGCGCCGCTGCGGGTGCGCAAGCTCGTCGGCCTGGCACCCGTACCCGCCGGGGCCTACCCGCTGGACGCCGACGGCGAGGCGCTGTTCTACGGCGCCGCCGAGGACCGCGAGAAGCGGTACGCGATCCTCGACCTGGTCACCGGGCAGCGGGCGGGCCGGGTCTGGCTGGACCGCATGGTCGACCAGTCGCTCCGGCTCTCCACGCCCGAGGCCTTCGGCGGGTACGTGCGGGACTGGGCGACGGCCGACCTGGAACGCCGCATCAACGGGAACCCCGTCCCCGTCAAAGTGATCGTGGGCACACACGACCTCGCCCTGACCGCCGACGTGATGCGCGGCACCTGGCTCGCCCACTACCCCAACGCCGAACTGGAGGAGCTCGACGGCAGCGGCCACTACCCGATGTACGAGACGCCGGTGGCACTGGCCACCTCGCTGGAGTCCTTCCTGCACAACTGACACCCGCCTTCACCCGACCGGGTGCGCTTCGCGGCGAGGGGCGGGGACCTGTAGCAGGCTCCTCCACATGACTGACGATCCGTCAGTGCAGTTGCCTCGACCTCGCGGAGATCCCCATGGCCAACGTCCCGAAAGACCTCAAGTACACCAAGGACCACGAGTGGGTGCGGACCACCGGCAAGGACAAGGCCCGTGTGGGCATCACCGACTTCGCGCAGAAGCAGCTCGGTGACGTCGTCTTCGCCGACATCCCCACCATGGGGAAGCAGCTCGAATCCGGCGAAGCGTTCGGCACGGTGGAGTCCGTCAAGGCGGTGAGCGAGATCTTCATGCCGCTCACCGGAACGGTCGCCGCGGTGAACGAGGGCCTGAACGACGAACCCGAGCTGATCAACACGGACCCGTACGGCGACGGCTGGATCATCGAGCTCACCGTCGCCCAGCCTGACGAGCTGAAGCAGTTGCTCACGGCCGCCCAGTACGAGGCCTTCATCTCCAGCCGTTCGGAGTAGCCACCCCGGGCCGAGGGGGGGCGCCGCGGGGGGCGGCCCCCCCCCGGGTGGCCGCGCCGCCGCCCGCGCGCGTGCGGGGGCCGCGGCGGGCGCGGGGGGCGGGGGGGGGCCCCCCCCC
>NZ_JBHWIJ010000117.1:13776-24179 GCF_042732255.1 Kitasatospora sp. NPDC059803
CCCGGGCGGCCTCACCCCCCCGGGCCCCCCCCACCCGTAGGCCGCACTCCCCGACCGCCGGCCCCCAGCCGGCACCCGATCAGGTGACAGGGGCCAGGGCGAGTCCGCGGGCGGCGAGGAGAACGCCGCGGGCTCGGGCGGCGCCGGTACGGGCGGTGGCCGGGTCCGGGGCGACTCGCCGGGGGACGAGGCCGGCACAGGAGCGGCAGATGCCGGGGCGGGGCACCGGATCGCGGCACTCCGCGCATTCGGAGCGGGCAGGTGCGGCGACGGCGGGTTCACGCGGCGGTGGGAGCTTGCGCTGCAAGCGGTTGCGGAGCAGGCCGACCGGCGAGTGCAGGGGCCGCGGCAGGTCGGGGAGCAGGGCGTGGGCGAGGTCGGCGTCCGTGTGGCCCCTCGCCAGCCATTCGGCGACGAGGGGTGCGAGGGCGACGGCCTCGGCCTCGCCGAGGCGCAGGCGGGGCTCCCGGCGGATCACCCGGTGGAGTATGGCCACCGCCTCCCGGACGTGTGGATCGGTCTCGGTCAACGCGGCCGGGAGGGTGGGTACTTCTTCCGGGTTCTTTACGGGAGGGGCGTCAGAGGGGCCGGTATCAGGCTCACCGGGGGCCGGGGGTGGGTCACTCGGCGGCCCCGGGCGCTGAGGAGTGTCGTACACGTGCACCTCGGTCCGGATCGTGCCGTCGGGCATCCGGACCTTCTCGACCCGGTAATACCCGGCGTCCTTCAGCTCGTTGAGCGTCCGGCGGATCGTGCCACGCCCCTGCGGGCTGCTGTCGGCCATGCCCCTGCCGTCCTCACGCCAGCCGTCCGGACGGGAGAGGAGGTCCACGAGGAGTCCTCGGGCGGTGTAGCTGAGGCGACGGTCCTGGAGGAGTCCGTTCGGAAGGACGGAGAAAAAGCGCGAGTGCGCGCTACGATGAATCTGCATGGGGAGTGTCTGCTCCTGGTGCCGGACCCCGGGGTGTTGGTAGCACCGCTGGGGTCTTCTCTTTTCTGCTTGCGCCACGGAACGTAACACGCTGATAGCAGCTGGTGTTAACCGGATTGACGATCAATCAGCGCGCGAAGCACTCGGGGGCGCACGCGAGTTGGCGCGCGCCTGGTAGACGATGGCGCATGAACCGGAGACCCGCACGCATGGGGCGTCTCATACTTCTCGCCTACGTTCGAGGCATGACAGAGAAGCGAGTTGACGAGGCGTCACCTGTACTGGTGGTCGGCGTCCCCGGAGCGGTCGAGCGACACGTCGGGCTGCAGCTCGCCGCCGCCGGGATGCGCGTGCGGACGCTGACACAGCGGGCCCTGCTCGACCCGGCATCGCTGGAGGCGGCGGTCCAGGAGGCGGGCGCGGTGCTGCTGGGGTGGCCGTTCCCCACGGCGGACGAGGCCGCGGACGCGGTGGGGGTGCTGGCCCGGGAGGTCGGGCGGGTGGTGTTCCTCTCCTCGACGGCCGTCCGGGCCGAGGGCGAGGTGGAGGCGCTGCTCGCCGGGAGCGGGGTCCGGCACACGGTGCTGCGGGCGCACGGGTTCACCGCCGCGCTCCAGTGGGCGCAGGAGATCCGCTCCGGGGGCGCCGTGCAGGGCTACGGCGGCGCGGCCGGACTGAACCCGGTGGATGAGCGGGACATCGCGGCGGTCGCCGTCCGCGCCCTCACCGAGGACGGCCACGACGGCGCGCACTATCTGCTCACCGGCCCGGAGTGCCCCACCCAGGCGGAACAGGTGGACATCATCGGCGAGGCCGCCGGCCGCCCGGTGAAGTGGCAGGAGATCCCCCGCGAGGCGGCCCGCCGCCGCATGTCCGCCACCGGCCGGCCCGGGGTGGCCGTCGACAGCGCACTGGACTTCATCCACGCCCGCATCACCACCCCGAACCCGGCCACCACAACGGTCCAGGACCTCACCGGCCACCCACCCCGCAACTTCCGCACCTGGGCCACGGATCACGCCGCGCTGTTCCGCTGACCCGGCTAGGACGAGACGAGAGGAATGCCCCGTGAGTCACTCTGAGCCCGACCCCGTCCCTCGTGCATTCGCCGCCCACTGGGCCACCATGGCGGAGATCAAGCGGGCCCCGGCCACGGCGGAGGCCTTTCGACGGGCGAGCTACCTGGCCAATCACGCGGCGACGGAGGAGGAATGCCGCCTGTACGCCACGGAGGTCGCCGTGCTGTACCGGGCCGCCTTCGAGGCGGTGAACGGGTGAAGTTGGGGCTGGGCGTTAGTTCGATCAGGGCCAGGGACGTCTCCAGCGACAACGTGGCGCCCCTGGCAAATGTTGGTCGACGATAAGCACCAACGGCGACGGGGTCTACGCAAGCGGCTTCGCGGGGATCAGACCCCGATCCCACGGATGATCAGGTCCAGCAGGGCGAAGACGAACAGCGAGATGCCCACGAAGCCGTTGGTCTGGAAGAACGCCCGGTTCAGCTTGGAGAGGTCGTTCGGCTTGACGATGGTGTGCTCGTAGACGAACGCCCCCGCGACGACGACCAGGCCGACCCAGAACGCCGCACCGGCGTGGGTCAGGAGCGCGAACCACCCCAGCAGGAGCGTCGTGACGACGTGGCACACCCGTGCGCCCCAGATGGCCGCCGGGATGCCGAAGCGGGCCGGTACCGACCGCACCTTGCCGTGCCGGTCGGACTCGACGTCCTGGCAGGCGTAGATGAGGTCGAAGCCGCCGATCCACACGCCGACCGCGACGCCCAGTACGAGGGCGTCCCACGACCAGGTGCCGGTCACCGCGAGCCAGGCGCCGACCGGGCCCATGGCCTGGGCGAGGCCCAGGATGGCCTGCGGGAAGTCGGTGAAGCGCTTGCCGTACGGGTAGACCACCATCGGCACGACGGCGACCGGCGCGAGCGCCAGGCAGAGCGGGTTGAGCATCGCCGCCGCGCCGAGGAAGACGATCAGCGCCACGGCCGAGCCGGCGTACGCCGTCTTCAGCGACACCGCGCCCGTGACGAGTTCGCGCGAGGCCGTGCGCGGGTTCCGGGCGTCGATCTCGCGGTCGATGATCCGGTTGGCGGCCATGGCGAAGGTGCGCAGGCCGACCATGCAGACGGTGACGATGAACAGCTCGCCCCAGTGCACCCGCTCGTCGGCGAGGAACATGGCCGTCAGTGCGGCGGTGTAGGCGAAGGGCAGGGCGAAGACCGAGTGCTCGATCATCACCAGGCGCAGGAAGGCCTTCGTGCGCCCCGGGGTTTCGACGGCAGCCGTGCTCACAGCCCGTATTCCTTCCAGCGGCGGGACACCAGGGCGGCCGTGGCCGGGTCCGACTCGACCATCTCGGGCCACCCGCCGTCGCGGGTGTACCCCTCCTCGGGGAGCTTGCGGGTCGCGTCGATGCCGGCCTTGCCGCCCCAGAACTGCTGGTAGGAGGCGTGGTCGAGGTGGTCGACCGGGCCCTCGACGACGGTGAGGTCGCGGCTGTAGTCGACGTTGCCGAAGGCCCGCCAGGCGACCTCCTGGTAGTCGTGCACGTCGCAGTCGGAGTCCACCACGATGATCAGCTTGGTCAGCGACATCATGTGGGCGCCCCAGATGGCGTGCATCGTCTTCTGGGCGTGCTTGGGGTACTTCTTGTCGATCGAGACGATCACGCAGTTGTGGAAGCCGCCGGCCTCGGGCAGGTCGTAGTCGACGATGTCCGGGATGATGATCTTCAGCAGCGGCAGGAAGAACCGCTCGGTGAACTTGCCCAGCGGGCCGTCCTCGGTCGGCGGGCGGCCGACCACGATGGACTGGAGGATCGGGCGGCGGCGCATCGTCACGCAGTCGATCTTCAGCGCCGGGAACGGCTCCTGCGGGGTGTAGAAGCCGGTGTGGTCGCCGAACGGGCCCTCGGGGAGCATCTCGCCGGGCTCCAGCCAGCCCTCCAGCACCACCTCGGCGTCGGCCGGGACCTGGAGCGGGACGGTCTTGCAGTCGACCATCTTCACCCGCTCCCCGGCGACGAAGCCGGCGAACAGGTACTCGTCGATGTCGCCGGGCAGCGGCGCGGTGGCCGCGTAGGTCACGGCGGGCGGGCAGCCGAAGGCGATCGCGACCGGCAGCCGCTCGCCGCGCTTCGCGGCCACCGCGTAGTGGTTGCGGCTGTCCTTGTGGATCTGCCAGTGCATGCCGATGGTGCGGCGGTCGTGCCGCTGGAGCCGGTAGAGCCCGAGGTTGCGGATGCCGCTGTCCGGGTCCTTGGTGTGGGTGAGGCCCAGGTTGAAGAAGGAGCCGCCGTCCATCGGCCAGGTGAACAGGGCGGGCAGCTCGTCCAGGTTGACGTCGTCGCCGGTGAGCACGACCTCGTGGACCGGCGCGTCACCGGACTTCACGTGCCGGGGCGGCACGTGCGCCATCGAGGCGAGCTTGCCGAAGGCGTCCCGGAAGCCGGTGAAGCCCTGCGGCAGCTCGGGCTTGAGCAGGCCGGCGATCTTCTCCGCGATGTCGTCCGGGCCCTTGAGGCCGAGCGCCTTGGCGAGGCGCCGCTCGGTGCCGAAGACGTTCATCGCGAGCGGCATCGACGAGCCCTTGACGTTCTCGAAGAGCAGCGCGGGGCCCTTGGCCTTCTGGACCCGGTCGACGATCTCGCCGATCTCCAGGTGCGGGTCCACCTCTGCCTTGATGCGCTTGAGGTCGCCCTCACGGTCGAGTGCCCGCAGGAACGAGCGGAGATCGTCGTATGCCATGCCTGTCAGTATCCGCCACCGGATAGCCTGGCTCCGTCAAGGGCCCCGGGAAGGCACCCGCCCCGACCGCCCCGCAGGGAGATCGCCGCCGTGCTGAGAATTCTTCTGACCATCGTCCTTCCGCTCGCGCTCTGGGTGTGGGCGTTCATCGACTGCCTGACCACGTCCGAGGACCAGGTGAAGCACCTGCCCAAGCCGGTGTGGGTGCTCATCGTGCTGCTGTTCCCGCCGGTGGGCCCGATCGCCTGGCTGGTGGCCGGCAAGCAGCGCGGCCTCCTGCGGACCGGGGCTCCCGACGACGCCGACGGTCGTCCGGGGCAGCCGGTCCGGCGCGACGGCCGCCCGCTCGCACCGGACGACGACCCCGAATTCCTCGCTTCGTTGAAGAGGAGCGACAACGATCACGAGGACATGCTGAAGCGGTGGGAGGCCGATTTGCGCCGCCGCGAGCAGGAGCTGCGAGGCGAGGACGAGCCCGAGGACGGCCGAAAGAGCTGATCGGAGCCACTGGGGGGATCCCCCGGACAGCCCACCCGGACGGCACCGGGTGGGCTGTGGTGTTTTTGGCGCTTCCCTACGACTCGGCGCCCTCTAGCACGGATCCGTACCGGTGCCCGACCGGACTTGAGCGGGGCTTGAGCAAGGCGCAAGAGGGCCGCCCTACATTACTGAACGAGGGCCCTGACCTGCGCTTTTCTTCATGTTCAGATCATCGGGCCATCACCTGACCGACAGCCCCCGGTATTCGAACGGACACCCAGTGCTCCGGCTTCGACACCACCGCTTCTGTGCAGGCCTGACATCTAAACGGACCTGACCTTGTACGGAATCGACGCCGAAACCAACGCACGGCCCCTCGTACAGTCATAAGTGAAGAAAGTGATTCGCAGCCGGGGGCACAGCAGACGTTGGCTGTCGGACAGTTCCCTCACCCTTGGAGTGGTTCGAGATGACGGTTGTGCATGAGGCGCCAGTCGACGGCGAGGTCCCCGAGGTCGCGGCCGACGCCCGCGGGCGGGTCGCCGAGCTGCACGAACTGCGCGAGAAGGTGCGGCGCGGCCCCAGCGAGAAGGCCACCGAGGCCCAGCACGCGAAGGGCAAGCTGACCGCCCGCGAGCGCATCGACCTGCTGCTGGACGAGGGCTCCTTCCGCGAGGTCGAGCCGCTGCGCCGGCACCGCGCCCAGGGCTTCGGCCTGGAGGCGAAGAAGCCGCACACCGACGGTGTGATCGTCGGCTGGGGCACCGTGCACGGGCGGACCGTCTTCACCTACGCGCACGACTTCCGGATCTTCGGCGGCGCGCTGGGCGAGGCCCACGCGCAGAAGATCCACAAGATCATGGACATGGCCATCGCGGCCGGCGCCCCGCTGGTCTCGCTCAACGACGGCGCCGGCGCCCGCATCCAGGAGGGCGTCACCGCCCTCGCCGGCTACGGCGGCATCTTCCAGCGCAACACCAAGGCCTCCGGCGTCATCCCGCAGATCTCCGTCATGCTCGGCCCCTGCGCCGGCGGCGCCGCCTACTCCCCCGCGCTGACCGACTTCGTCTTCATGGTCCGCGAGACCTCCCAGATGTTCATCACCGGACCCGACGTCGTCCAGGCCGTCACCGGCGAGAAGATCACCCAGAACGGCCTCGGCGGCGCCGACGTCCACGCCGGCGTCTCCGGCGTCTCCCACTTCGTCTACGACGACGAGCAGTCCTGCATCGAGGAAGTCCGCTACCTCCTCTCCCTGCTCCCCCAGAACAACCGCGAGATGCCGCCCCCCGCCGTCAACGACGACCCCGTCGAGCGCCGCAACGACACCCTCCTCGACCTCGTCCCCGCCGACGGCAACCGCCCCTACGACATGCGCAAGGTCATCGAGGAGATCGTCGACCACGGCGAATACCTCGAAGTCCACGAACGCTGGGCCACCAACGTCCTGTGCGTCCTGGCCCGCATCGACGGCCACGTCACCGGCATCATCGCCAACCAGCCCCAGTCCCTCGCCGGCGTCCTCGACATCAACGCCAGCGAGAAGGCCGCCCGCTTCGTCCAGATGTGCGACGCCTTCAACATCCCCCTCGTCACCATGCTCGACGTCCCCGGCTTCCTGCCCGGCGTCGACCAGGAGCACGACGGCATCATCCGCCACGGCGCCAAGCTCCTCTACGCCTACTGCAACGCCACCGTGCCCCGCATCCAGCTCATCCTGCGCAAGGCCTACGGCGGCGCCTACATCGTCATGGACTCCCGCTCCATCGGCGCCGACCTCTCCTACGCCTGGCCCACCAACGAGATCGCCGTCATGGGCGCCGAAGGCGCCGCCAACGTCATCTTCCGCCGCGACATCAACGCCGCCGAAGACCCCGACGCCATGCGCGCCCAGAAGATCAAGGAATACAAGAACGAACTGATGCACCCGTACTACGCGGCCGAACGCGGCCTCGTCGACGACGTCATCGACCCCGCCGAGACCCGCCAGGTGATCGCCTCCGCCCTGGCCATGCTCCGCACCAAGCACGCCGACCTGCCCAGCCGCAAGCACGGCAACCCGCCGATGTAACGCCCGCGCCCACGCGCGGCCCGCAGCACGCAGTTCCGAGCGACCACCACACACCACAAGCCACCGGGGGAGAAAACCAGACCATGACTGCTTCCGCCGAACCCCTCGTCCGTATCGTCCGCGGCTCGCTCTCCGACGAGGAGCTGGCCGCCCTCACCGCCGTGCTGATGGCCCGGGCGGCCGTCGCGCAGCAGGCCGCCGCGACCGCGCAGGTCGAGCCGATCGCCAACTGGCAGCGCCTGGAGCGCCGCCCGGCCTACTACTCGCCGGTCAGCTGGCAGCAGGCCGCCTGACGGCCCGGAACCTCCCGCGACGGCCGGTCACCCCACCCGGGTGGCCGGCCTTCCGGCCTTCCCGGCGGCCTGGGGCACCGGTCCCGGCCGCCCCGACCACCGGGTGTCCGCTCCGCCCCGGCGCGGCTCGGTAGAATACCTACTGGACGGTATGCGGCCCGCCGCCCCGTCGGCCCCCATAGGATCGGCCGCTGCCGATGGACCAGAACTATCCAGGGAGGCTGCGATGGCCAGGCAGGCCCGCGCGCTGGCGACCCGCCAGACGGTACTCCTCGCGGCGGCCGAGGTGTTCGACGAGCGGGGCTACGCCGCCGCCACGATGTCCGAGATCCTGGACCGGGCCGGTGTCACCAAGGGCGCGCTGTACTTCCACTTCCACTCGAAGGAAGAGCTGGCGCTCGCCGTCATCGAGGGGCAGGGCGCCTGGCTGGGCACCTGGCAGCCGTCCTCGGACAGCCCGGTGCAGACCCTGATCGACCTCGGGTACGCCTTCGCCCACGCCCTCCAAGACGACCCGCTGGTGCGCGGCAGCATCCGGCTGACGATCGAGCACGGCAGCTTCACCCAGCCGCAGATCGCCGCCTACCAGGGCTGGTCCGACGTGGCCCGCGGGCTGCTGGAACGCGCCCGGGACGCCGGGGACCTCCACCCGGGGATCGACCTGGCGGCCGCCGCCGGGGTGATCACCGGGGCCGTCACCGGGATCCAGCTGAGCTCCCAGGTGCTGACCGACCGGCGGGACCTGATCCAGCGGATGTCCGACCTGTGGACGCTGGTGCTGCCCGGCCTGGTCCAGCCGCACGCGCTCGCCCGGCTGAGCGTCGCCGAGCGCGTGCCCTCCTAGGGCGTCTCCCGGGGCGTCTCCCGGACGTTTCCCAGGGCGCTTGCCGGGGCTCTCCGCCCAGGGCCGCTCAGAGCCGGTAGCCGGCGCAGTGCTCCACCGCCACCAGGGCCGGCAGCGCGGCCGCCCAGAGTCGGCCGACGGCCTCCGGACCGGGCCGGTCGGCCTCCTCGGCGGCGAGCAGCACCTGGCCGGCCGCCATCGTCGTCAGCAGTTCGGCGGCGGCCCGGCGGTCCAGCCCGGGGCGCAGCTCGCCGGCCTCGGCGGCGCGGTCCAGCAGCCGGTGGACGACGGCGGTGAGGCTGCGCCAGGCGGCGTCCGCGCCGGGCGGGCCGTCCGGGGTGTCGGCCCGGGGCGGGCCCTGGCGGCCGAGCCGGACGCCGGCCCGGACCATCACGTCCTCGCGCAGCAGCCGGGCGAGTTCGTGCGAGAAGTCGATCAGGCCCTGGAGGGCCGGTCCGCCGGAGCGCAGGGCGCGCAGCGCGGCCGAGCCGATCTCGCGCCCGGCGGCGGCGCGCACGCCGTCGGCGAGGGCCTGCTTGGAGACGAAGTGGAAGTAGAGGGCGCCCTTGCTCACCCCGGCCCGGCGGCTGATGTCGACCAGGCTGGCGGCTTCGAAGCCCACGCCGGCGAACGTGTCCGCCGCGGCGAGCAGCACGGCACGCCTGGTCCGCCCCGCGCGTTCCTGCTTGACCACTGGGCCCCTCCGGACTCGGCCGGACGCGTTTCCCCCCGCCCGCCCCGCTGCTGTCAGCGCGCCGCCGTTGGGGGCGACGCCTCGCATGCGGACGGCGCCGACCGAAACCGCATGGTTGGTATCTAATCTAGCTCCTTCGCGGACCCCGCCGTCCAGTGGGGAGCACCCCCGCCCCGGGCCTGCCGCCCCCCGGGCGGCCATTACCCCAGTCCAGGGTAGGGGTAGCGTGGTCGCGTCGGGCTGCGCGGCAGGGGCCACCCCAGACGCAGAAGAGAAACCGGGTGGTCTGTATGTTTTATCTCAGGCGACCGTACCGGCCGCTCGACCGTCACCCTGGAGTAGGGCCCGTCATGCCATTGATCGTAGAGCCGGACGCCCACGGTCCGTACGCCCACCCCGGTCCCGGCTACGACTTCCACGAGCGGACCGTCTCCCGCCACCTGGTGCACCGCACCTCGGTGTCCGAGGTGTTCCTCACCGGCTGGCAGGCCACCGGTCCGTACGACTTCCTGCTCGGCGCCCAGTGGCCCCGGCTGCACGCCTTCTACCGCCTGCCCGGGGACCGCTTCCACGACCCGGTGCTGATGGCCGAGACCATCCGACAGGCCGGGCTGCTGGTCGGCCACGCCGGCTTCGGGGTGCCGCGCGGCCACCACTTCGTCATGGAGGACCTCTCCTACGCGCTCGGCCCGGACGGGCTGCGCGGCCTGGCCGTCACCACCGGGCCGGCCTCGCTGATGCTCGCGGTCGGCTGCGAGGACGTCCGGATGCGGCACGGCCGGCTGGTCTCGCTGCGGGTGCACATCGACATATCCCGGGACGGCCACCCGATCGGCCACGGCTCCGGCCAGTTGCGGGTCGTCTCCCCCGCCTCCTACGCCCGGCTGCGCGGCCCCGAGCGGCGGGCCGCCACCCTGCCCCGGCTGCCCGCGCCCACCGCGCCCGAGCTGGTCGGCCGCGCACAGCCCACGGACGTCGTGCTCAGCCCCACCCTGCGGCCCGACACCTGGCTGCTGCGCACCGACGCCGGGCACCCGGTGCTGTTCGACCACGAGCTGGACCACGTGCCCGGGATGCTGGTGCTGGAGGCCGCCCGGCAGGCCGCCCAGCGGCTGCGCCACCCCGAACCGGTGGTACCGGTCGAGCTGGTGACGTCCTTCGACCGCTACATCGAGCTGGACCGGCCCTGCCTCGTCCAGGCGGTCCACGAGCAGGCGCCGGACGGGCCCCGGCGGGCCCGCCGCGGGGGGGAGCTGCTCCTGCGGGGGGGGGGGGGGCCCAGGCGGCGGCTGTCGCTGACCAATGGGCGGGCCGGCGGCCGTCTGGGGGGGAC
>NZ_JBHWIJ010000118.1:0-15619 GCF_042732255.1 Kitasatospora sp. NPDC059803
ACCCTAACCCCAAATTCTGGGTGTTGGGCCGGGCCCCCCCCCCGGTATTACCGGGGCGGGGGGGCGGTCCCAACGAGGGACGGGTCTACAGCAGGTCCTTGAACTCCTTGGGCAGCTCGAAGTCGGCCGGGCCCTTGCCCGCGCCGAGGCCGATCGCGCCGCCGCCGGCCGGGTCCTGGTCGCCGCCCGGGCCGAGCGCGCGGCGCTGGGCGGCCGCGGCCTCCTCCTGCGCCCGCTTGAGCGGGTTGCCGCTCTTGCGCTTGCCCTTGGCCTGCGGGGCCTTCTTGCCGGACTTCTTGGCGCCGCCGCCCATGCCCGGGATCCCCGGCATACCGGGCACGCCCTTGCCGGAGGCCATCGCGGACATCATCTTGCGGGCGTCGAAGAACCGCTCGACCAGGTTCTTCACCTCGCCGACCTGGACACCCGAGCCCTTGGCGATGCGGGCCCGGCGGGAGCCGTTGATCAGCTCCGGCTCGGCGCGCTCGGCCGGGGTCATCGACTTGATGATCGCGCCGACCCGGTTGACGTCCTTGTCGTCGATGTTGTTGATCTGGTCGCGGATCTGACCCATCCCGGGCAGCATCCCCAGCAGCTTGGAGATCGAGCCCATCTTCTGGACCTGCTCCAGCTGCGACAGGAAGTCGTCCAGAGTGAACGCCTTCGGACCGCCGCGCAGCTTGGCGGCGATCTTCTCGGCCTCCTCCTGCGAGAAGGTCTGCTCGGCCTTCTCGATCAGCGAGAGGACGTCACCCATGCCGAGGATGCGCGAGGCCATCCGGTCGGGGTGGAAGGCGTCGAAGTCGTCGACCTTCTCGCCGTTGGAGGCGAACATGATCTGCCGGCCGGTGACGTGCGCGACCGACAGGGCGGCACCGCCGCGGGCGTCGCCGTCGAGCTTGGAGAGCACGACACCGGTGAAGTCGACGCCGTCGAGGAAGGCCTGCGCGGTGGTGACCGCGTCCTGGCCGATCATCGCGTCGACGACGAACAGGACCTCGTCCGGGTTGACCGCGGCGCGGATGTCCGCGGCCTGCTGCATCAGCTCGGCGTCGATGCCCAGGCGTCCGGCGGTGTCGACGACGACGACGTCGTACTGCTTCTGCTTGGCGTACTCGATCGAGTCCTTGGCCACCTGCACCGGGTCGCCGACGCCGTTGCCCGGCTGCGGGCCGTAGAAGGCCACACCGGCGCGCTCGGCGACCACCTGGAGCTGGTTGACGGCGTTGGGCCGCTGGAGGTCGCAGGCGACCAGCAGCGGGGTGTGCTTCTGGCTCTTCAGCCAGTGGCCGAGCTTGCCCGCGAGGGTGGTCTTACCGGCACCCTGCAGACCGGCGAGCATGATCACCGTCGGGCCGCTCTTCGCGAACCGGACCCGGCGGGTCTCGCCGCCGAGGATCGCGATGAGCTCCTCGTTGACGATCTTGATGATCTGCTGCGCGGGGTTGAGCGCGCCCGAGACCTCGGCGCCGGCCGCCCGCTCCTTGACCTGCTTGATGAAGGCCCGCACGACCGGCAGCGCGACGTCCGCCTCCAGCAGCGCGATGCGGATCTCGCGGGCGGTGGCCTCGATGTCCGCCTCGCTCAGGCGGCCCTTGCCCCGGAGGTTCTTGAACGTCGCTGCGAGGCGATCGGAAAGAGTGTCGAACACGTCGTCGCGGGTCCTCTGCGGCATCGGTATCGGTACGGTCGTCGCCCACCAGGGTATCCGGCCGCCCCGGGTATGGTCTCCACCCGGGTTGCCACGACCTCGGAACGGGCCTCGGAACAGGCCTTGGAACGGACCTCGGCAGGCGTCGGCGGACCCCGGCGGACCGACCCCGGCGGAATCCGGCGGGCCCCGGCGCGACTCAGCCCAGCGCCGCCCGGACCGCCGCCGCCACCTCCCCCGCCCGCCCGGCGGCGAGCGGCCGGCCCGCCCCGTCGGTCAGGTAGAAGGAGTCGACGGCCTCCGCGCCCAGCGTCGAGACGTGCGCCGTCCGCACCCGCACGCCCGCCCCGTCCAGCGCCCGGCCGATCCGGTGCAGCAGCCCCGGGGCGTCGTGCGCGCGGACCTCCAGGACGGTCGCGGTCGCCGAGGCCACCGCGGGCGCCACCGCGACCACCGGCGGCGGGGTGGGGATGCCCCGGCGGCGCGGGGCGGCGGCGTCCCGCTCGGCCAGCCGGCGCGAGACGTCCAGCGAGCCGTCCAGCGCCCGGCGCAGGTCGGCCCGCAGCCGGGCGGCCTCCGGCAGCTCGCCGAACTCGGCGGCCACCCGCCAGGACAGCAGCAGCACCGGGCCGGCGCCGATCGGGTCCAGCTCGCGCAGGCCGGCCGAGCGGACGGCCAGCCGGTGCAGCGCGAGCACCCCGGCGACGGTGCCGAGCAGTCCGGGCCGGTCCGGGACGGCCAGGGTCAGCTCGACGCCCATCGGCTCGGCGCCCGGGTCCGCCCCCTCGGACTGCGCCAGCAGCGACAGGGCGGGCCCGCCGGTCCGGGCGGCCTCCACCGCGAGCCGCTCCTGCGCGGCGGTCGGCGCGGCCTCCACGGGCGCGGCGTAGGCGCCGGCCAGCCGGGCGGCGACCCGGGCCGCCAGGCCGTCCACCAGCGAGGCCCGCCAGCCGCTCCACGCGGCCGGGCCGGTGGCCAGCGCGTCCGCCTCGGTGAGCACGTGCAGCAGCTCCAGTTGTGCCGCGGTGCCGACCACCTTGGTGATCGCCTCGACGGTGGCCGGGTCGTCCGGGTCCCGTCGGGTCGCGGTGTCGACCAGGGTCAGGTGGTGGCGGACCAGCACCGCCAGGGTCTCGGTGTCCTCGGGGCCGAAGCCCATCCGGGCGGCGATGTCACGGACGATGACCTCGCCGGCCTCGCTGTGGTCGCCGGGCCAGCCCTTGCCGATGTCGTGCAGCAGCGCGGCGACCAGCAGGAGGTCCGGCCGGGCCACCCGGCGGGTCATCGCCGCGGCCCGCACCGCCGTCTCCACCAGGTGCCGGTCGACCGTCCAGCGGTGCACGGCGTTGCGCTGCGGACGGCAGCGCACCCGCTCCCAGTCCGGCAGCAGCCGGGTGACCAGTCCCTCCGCCTCCAGCGCCTCCCACACCGGGACGGCCGCCTCGCCCGCGCCCAGCAGGGTGACCAGCTGCTCGCGCGCCTCGTCCGGCCAGGGCACCGGCAGCGGGCGGCACTCGGCGGCCAGCCGACGCACCGTCGCGTACGAGACGGTGAGCCCGTTCTGCGCGGCGGCGGCCGCGGCGCGCAGCGGCAGCACCGGGTCGGCGGCCGGGCGGGCGCCCTGGGCGAGCACCGCCTCGCCGTCCTGCTCGACCACGCCCTCGGCGAGCGGCCGGCGCGCGACCGTACCCCTGGCCACCGCGCCCGCGCCGCGCCCGGCGCCGGTGAACGGGAAGGCCGACCGGGCAGCCCGGCGGCCCCGGCCGGACCGGGCGGCGAGCACCCGGTCCACCGCCCGCCAGGTGACGTCACTCGCGTAGGCGATGGTGCGGGCGGCCTCGTAGACCTGGCGCAGCAGGGTGTCGGCGTCCAGCACGCCGAGCCGTTCGGCGACCTGGTCCTGGTCCTGGAGGCCGAGCCGCTCGGTGGCCCGGCCGGTGGCCAGGTGCAGCGCGTCACGGACGTCGGCGAGCCGCAGCGCGGCGGCGTCCAGGCCGTCCCGGGGGGCGTCGGCGAGCCAGGTCGCGGCGACGGCGTTGAGCGCGACGGCGTCGCGCAGGCCGCCGCGGGCCTCCTTGAGGTCGGGCTCCAGCAGGAACGACAGCTCGCCGTGCCGCTCGGCCCGCTCCCGCCCGAGGTCGCGCAGCTCCGGCAGGCGCGCGGGGGCGCTCGCGCGCCAGTCGGTGAGCACGGCGGAGCGCAGGGCGGCGGTGAGCGCCTGGTCCCCGGCGAGGTGGCGGGCGTCCAGCAGGCCGAGCTGGGCCTTGAGGTCGGCGGCGGCGACGGACCGGGCCTCGGCGACGGTGCGCACCGAGTGGTCGAGCGCGGCGCCCGCGTCCCAGACCGGGTACCAGATCCGCTCGGGCAGGTCGGGGTCGAGCCGGCCGTCGTGCAGCAGCAGGACGTCGAGGTCGCTGCGCGGGGACAGCTCGCCGCGCCCGTAGCCGCCGACAGCGACCAGCGCGACACCGGGCGGGCCGCCGGCGGCCGCGAGCAGACCGGCCAGCCAGTCGTCGGTGAGCCGGGCGAGAGCCGCGCGGCGGGGCCGCCCGGCCGGGCCGGGGCCGGCGAGCAGCGCGGCCCGGGCGGCGCCGTAGTCGGGAGGGCTGGTCTCGGTGGTCATGGCGTGGTCCCGTCCGTCGTGCGGTTGAGCGGGCGGCGCCGGACGGCCTGCGGGCGGCCGCGGGGAGGTCCGCGGGCGGCCGGCGGGCGGCCCGGCGCCGATGCGCCGTCGGCGGACCCGCCACCCCTCGGGGGCGGCGGGCCCGCCTGCGGCGCGTCCTACGGTTCGGGGCCCTCGACGAAGGGCCCTCGGCGAAGGGCCCTCAGAGGGCGTCCGGCCCGCGCTCGCCGGTGCGGACCCGGACGGCGGTGTCGACCGGGACGCTCCAGACCTTGCCGTCGCCGATCTTGCCGGTCCGGGCGGCCTTCACCAGGACCTCGATCAGCTCGTCGGCGTCCTCGTCCTCGACCAGCACCTCGATTCTGACCTTGGGGACCAGGTCCACGGTGTACTCGGCGCCCCGGTAGACCTCGGTGTGGCCGCGCTGGCGGCCGTAGCCGCTGGCCTCGGTGACGGTCAGGCCGTGCACCCCGAAGGCCTGTAGGGCGGCCTTCACCTCGTCCAGGCGGTACGGCTTGATCACGGCGGTGATGAGCTTCATCGGGCGTCGACCTCGGTCTTCTCGGCGGGCTCGGCGGTGGTCTTGTCGGCGGCCTTCCCAGCAGCCTTGGCGGCGGTCTTCCCGGTGGCGGGCTTCTCCGCGGACCTCGCGGCCGCCGCGGCACCGACCAGGCCCGGCAGGGCCCGCGCCAGGCCCGCGCCCACCGCGCTGAAATCGTAGGCGGACTCGGCGTGTTCGGCCTGGTCGATGCCGGCCACCTCGACCTCCTCGGCGACCCGGAAGCCGACCGTCCTGTCGATCGCCTTCGCCAGCAGCCAGGACAGGACGAAGGAGTACGCCGCGACCACGGCCACGCCCATCGCCTGCTTGCCGAGCTGCGCCGGCCCGCCGCCGTAGAACAAACCCTTGGCGGTCTGGCCGACCCCGCCGGTGGCGAACAGGCCGATCAGCAGCGAGCCGATCGCGCCGCCCACCGCGTGCACGCCGACCACGTCGAGCGAGTCGTCGAAGCCGAGGCGGTACTTGAGGCTGACCGCGGCGGCGCAGACCGCGCCGGCGATCAGGCCGATCGCCACCGCGCCCAGCGGGCTGACCGAGCCGCAGGCCGGGGTGATCGCGACCAGGCCGGCCACCGCGCCGGAGGCGGCGCCCAGCGTGGTGAACGCGCCGTGCCTGAGCTTCTCGTAGACCAGCCAGCCGACCAGCGCCGCACCGGTGGCGACCTGGGTGTTGACCATCGCCATCGCGGCGACGCCGTTGGCGGCCAGCGCCGAGCCCGCGTTGAAGCCGAACCAGCCGAACCACAGCAGCCCGGAGCCGAGCATCACCAGCGGCAGGCTGTGCGGGCGCATCGGGTCCTTCTTGAAGCCGACCCGCTTGCCCAGCACCAGGCAGAGCGCGAGGCCGGCGACGCCCGCGTTGATGTGCACGGCCGTGCCGCCGGCGAAGTCGATCACGCCGTTGCGGTCGCCCAGCCAGCCGCCGTGGCCGCCGTCGAAGAAGAACACCCAGTGCGCGACCGGGAAGTAGACGACGGTCACCCAGAGCGCGATGAACAGGCCCCAGGCGCCGAACTTGGCCCGGTCCGCGATCGCGCCGCTGATCAGCGCCGGGGTGATGATCGCGAACATCAGCTGGAAGGTGGCGAACGCGGTGACCGGGATGGTCCCGGTGAGGTCGTTCAGGCCGATGCCGCGCATCCCGAGGAAGTCCAGGTTGCCGATCAGACCGGCGAAGGAGTCGGGTCCGAAGCTGAGCGAGTACCCGTAGAGGACCCAGAGCACGCTGACGATGCCGAGCGAGAGGAAGCTCATCGCCAGCATGTTCAGGGTGCTCTTGGCCCTGACCATGCCCCCGTAGAAGAAGGCCAGGCCCGGGGTCATCACCATGACCAGGGCCGCACTGATGAGCACGAAGGCGGTGTCGCCCGCGCTGAAGCCGTCCGGCATCGGCGTCTCCTCTGCGTGGAAGCCGATCCAAACCCGGATTACCCGTCCCGTGCCACCCGGGGTGTCGGCGATGAAGAGGAGAGTGCCGAAGGCTGGTTTCGGCCAGTGCGGCTCGTTGTTTCGCGGCCGTGACGCGTGCGACGCCCGGGTTACACCTGCGTGAACGACGGCCGTGCCGCAGGGCCGAACGGGTTACCGTGCCGCCGAACGGGACGGCCGGTGGCACGACGGCCACCGACCGTGGCGGCGGCGGCCGTCACGGTCGGCGGGGTCCTCGGGCCGGGTCCGCGGCCCACGGGCTCGGGGTGCTCAGACCACCGAGACGTACTCGGGGATGTCCTGGACGACGCGCTCCTTGAGCCGGCTCACCGCGTCCACGCCCTTGAACCGGGCAGCCGCGGCCTCGGTGGTCTTGCGGACCCGGGAGTTCAGCCGCTCCGAGCGCACCTTGGTGGCGATGTCCACCGCCTGCTCGGCCATCACCGCGGCCTGCTCGGCCTCCCGCTGCAGCAGGTGGACGCTGGCCATGCCGATCAGGTTGAAGGCGTACGAGCGCACGTGGTCGCCGTCCTGGCGGAACAGGTCGACCGCGCGCTCCATCACCGGCGCGGACATCGAGGCGTACAGCTGGGCGTTGTCGGAGTGGTACGCGAGGTCGCGGAAGGAGTGCGCGTTCTCGGCGTTCAGCTCGGCCGGCGAGAAGAACTTCAGCCAGTCCGGCTCCGCCTCCCCCTCGCGGATGTCGGTGAAGGTGTCCTCGGCCAGCCGGACGGCCCGGGCGCAGCGGTTCACCTCGCCGATGGTGGCGTAGGCGCGCGCCTCCATCGCGTACAGCAGGGACTGCTGGCGCGCGCTGGCGGTGTCCCGGCTGCCGTACTGCGCCAGGTGGATCAGCTCCAGGGCGTCCTCGCCCCGGTTGAGGTGGATCATCTGGCGGCTCATGTCGGTGAGGATGAGTGCGCCGAACGGGCGGTCCCCGGCCTCCTTGGCGGCGTGCAGGGCCAGCACGTAGTACTTCTGCGCGCTCGGGTGCATCCCGACGTCGTACGACATCCACCCGGCCAGGTGGGCGAGTTCGGCGGTGAGCCGGAACAGCCGCCGGGTGGTGTTCTCGTTGTACGTCTCCTGGAGCAGGTCGGTGACCTCGTGGAGCTGGCCGACGACGGCCTTGCGGCGCAGCCCGCCGCCGTTCTGCGCGTCCCACTGCCGGAACATGACCGTGGTCTGCTCCAGCAGTTCGAGCTCGGGCTCGGACAGCCGGCCGGTGAACGGGTCGCCGCCGTTGGCCGCGGCGAGGATCGGGGTGGGGGCGCCGGTCGGGCCGGGGGTGAGCCAGCGCTGCATGGGCTCGATCAGCGCGGCGCCGGCGGTCAGCGCGAGCGAGGTGCCGAGGAAGCCCCGGCGGTTGAGCATCAGGTCGCTGCGGGAGTAGTCGCTGATCAGCTGGACGGTCTGCGGCGCGCTCCACGGCAGGTCGACGCCGCCGCCCACGGTGGAGACCGGGATCGCGGCGCGCAGGCCGAGGTCCTCGATCGAGACCACCGAGCCGAAGCGCTCGGAGAAGAGCTCCGACATGATCTTGGGAATCGGCTCGCGGGGCTGTTCGCCGTCGAGCCAGCGGCGCACCCGCGAGGTGTCGGTGGACACGTGGTGGGCGCCGATCTGCCGGGCCCGGCGGTTGACCTGGCGGGCCAGCTCGCCCTTGGACCAGCCGCTGCGGGCGAACCAGGTGGTCAGCTTCTCGTTGGGTTGCTTCTCTGCCATGGGAACGTCCCCATCCCGCCCGGCCCCCTCGGGGCCCCGATCGTGACGCCCGACGGTTTCGGGCCCTTGCCAGACGTGCCGTGCCTGAGGTGTTGCCGTACCACGCTCTCGCACTGGCGTGCCATCGTTACGGACGGACCGTCAGGTTCCCAACTCCCGCGCCCTGGAGGACCGGAGTCGATTCCACGAAGACGTCCGTGTGCTGAACGTAATGCCCCGCGCGGCGCCCACGGGAGCGGCCCTGGCGAAACGCCACCTTTCGCCACCCCCACGAGTGAACCGAAGCCACGGCCCACGCGCTTCACTAGGTAGGTCCGACGGCCCGGCATATGCGGGCCGCCAAGGCCACCGGCGAAACCCGGCAGCCCCGGCAACCCACCGCAGTCACAGGCGAGTTCGCCGCCCACCCTGATCGGCGGCCGCCTCGCCCACCCCACGATCCGGCATCGGTGCCGCCAGCCACAAGGCGGCGCTCGAGGCGCACCACCACGACAGGCGCACACCGGGCGCTGCACGCCGCCACCGCACAACGCACCACGCAACGGACAATCAACACACAGTCACCATCCCGTAACCATCGGCGACGGGAACCTGTTGGGGGAGGCATGGACAACCTGTTCGGCGAACTTCGACTGGGACACCTGCGGTTGACGCCGCTGGGCGCGCGCCGCCGCACCAAGGTCACCGCGTCCCAAGCCGCCGCGGAGTACACCGGCCGCTGGGGCTGGACGGTCGCCACCGGCGCCCCGGCCGGCTCCGCCACCGCCCCGACCCGCTGTCCCTGCGGCTCCGACCGCTGCGCCGCGCCCGGCCTGCATCCCGTACCCGGCGGCGAGGACCGGTCCCGGGAGGCGCGCGCCGGGGGCTCGGTGCTGTTCCCCACCGGCCGCGCCTTCGACGTCCTGGACGTCCCCGAGCAGGCCGGACTGCAGGCGCTGGTCCGGCTGGAGCGGATGGGCACCCAGGTCGGCCCGGTGCTCGCCGCACCCACCGGCCGGCTGCAGTTCCTGGTCGCCGCCGGCGCCGCCCGCCGGCTGCCCGACCTGCTCTACCGGATGGGCTGGGACGACGCCGCGCTCGACCTCACCTGCCACGGCGAGGGCAGCTACGTCGCCGCCCCGCCCACCGTGCTCGGCGCGCTCGGCCCGGTCCGCTGGCTGCGCCGCCCCACCCGCGACAACGCCGGCTGCCCGCCCGAGGCCCGGCTGCTGCTCGGCACCCTCGCCTACGCCTGCCACCGCGGCCGCGAGCGCACCGCCGAACCCGCCTGGCTCGCCTCGTAGGCCTCAGCGCGCCCCACCCGCCCCACACGCCTCGGCGTGCGCCCCTCCAGCTCAGCACGCTCCTCCGCCCCGGCACGCTCCTCCGGTCCCGGGCGGCAACGCGAAAGGGCCCGCCCCTCGCGGAGCGGACCCTTCGTGCGTACGGGGCCTCAGTCCCCGATCAGCGCGTCCACGAACGCGCCCGGCTCGAACGGCGCCAGGTCGTCCGCACCCTCGCCCAGGCCGACCAGCTTGACCGGCACGCCCAGGTCGCGCTGGACCGCGACCACGATGCCGCCCTTGGCGGTGCCGTCCAGCTTGGTCAGCACGATGCCGGTGATGTCGACCACCTCGGCGAACACCCGGGCCTGGATCAGGCCGTTCTGGCCGGTGGTGGCGTCCAGCACCAGCAGCACCTCGTCCACCGGGCCGTGCTTCTCGACGACCCGCTTGACCTTGCCCAGCTCGTCCATCAGGCCGGTCTTGGTGTGCAGTCGGCCGGCGGTGTCCACCAGCACGGTGTCGGCGCCCTCGGCGATGCCCTCCTTGACCGCGTCGAACGCGATCGAGGCCGGGTCACCGCCCTCCGGTCCGCGCACGGTGCGTGCACCGACCCGCTCGCCCCAGGTCTGCAGCTGGTCGGCGGCGGCGGCCCGGAAGGTGTCGGCGGCGCCGAGCACCACCTTGCGGCCGTCGGCGACCAGGACGCGGGCGAGCTTGCCGGTGGTGGTGGTCTTGCCGACGCCGTTGACGCCGACCACCAGGACCACGGCCGGCCCCTCCGCGTGCTTGGTGGAGCGGACGGTGCGGTCGGCGTCCTTGCCGATCAGCTCGACGAGCTCCTCGCGCAGCAGGGCGCGCAGTTCATCGGGCGTCCGGGTGCCGAGCACCTTCACCCGGGTGCGCAGCCGCTCGACCAGCTCCTGGGTGGGGGCCACGCCGACGTCGGCGGTCAGCAGGGTCTCCTCGATCTCCTCCCAGGTGTCCTCGTCCAGGTGCTCACGGGAGAGCAGCGAGAGCAGGCCCTTGCCGAGCGAGTTCTGCGAGCGGGAGAGCCGGGAGCGCAGCCGGACCAGCCGGCCCGCGGTGGGCTCGGGGACCTCGACGGCGGGTGCCGTCTCGGCCTCGGCGGCCTCGACCTCGACCTCGGTCGGGGCCGTGGCCGGGGCTCCGGTCGAGGCTTCGGTCGGAGCCTCGGTCTCGGGGAGCTGCACCTCCTCGATGGTGCGGCGGGGCTCCTCGGTCGGCGGCGCGGCCTCCTCGCCGACCTGGGGCTCCTGCGGGGTGGTCGGCGGCGCCGTGATGACCGGCGACTGCGACTTCGGGGGCAGTTGCTGGCGTCGTCTGCCGGAAACGACGAGGCCGGCGATCGCGCCGATGGCGACCACGGCGATGACTACGGCAAGGATCACGTATTCCATAACTGCTCCAGTATCCGCGACCGGAGCCCGGATGGACCGCAGCCGCCCTACGCCGATGCGGTACGGACGGCCTCCGGCCGCTCCCGGCGTCCTCCCCCGGACCGGCGGCCGGGAGATGCCCCGACGCGCAGCCGCTGGCTGATCACCTGTGAGATGCCGTCGCCCTTCATGGTCACGCCGTAGAGGGCGTCCGCGGACTCCATGGTCAGCTTCTGGTGGGTGATCACGATCAGCTGGGAGCTCTCCCGCAGCTCCTCCATGATCCCGACCAGCCGGCGCAGGTTGGTCTCGTCGAGCGCCGCCTCCACCTCGTCCATCACGTAGAACGGGCTGGGCCTGGCCTTGAAGATCGCCACCAGCAGTGCCACCGCGGTCAGCGAGCGCTCGCCGCCGGACAGCAGCGACAGCCGCTTGACCTTCTTGCCCGGTGGGCGGGCCTCCACCTCGACGCCGGTGGTGAGCATGTGGTCGGGATCGGTCAGCACCAGCCGCCCCTCGCCGCCGGGGAACAGCCGGGCGAAGACGCCCTCGAACTGGGCGGCGGTGTCGTGGTAGGCCGAGGCGAACAGCTGCTCGACCCGCTCGTCCACCTCCCGGACGATGTCCAGCAGGTCGCGCCGGCTGCGCTTGAGGTCGTCCAGTTGTTCCCCGAGGAACTGGTGGCGCTCCTCCAGCGCCGCGAACTCCTCCAGCGCCAGCGGGTTGACCTTGCCCAGTTGCTGGTACGCCTTCTCGGCCGCCCTGAGCCGCTTCTCCTGCTCGGCCCGGTCGTACGGGCGCGGCTCCCCCGGTTCCCCTCCCTCTTCCGGGGTCGACGGCGGGACGGGCTGGTCCGGCCCGTAGGCGGCGAGCAGTTCGCCGCCGTCGATGCCGAACTCCTCCAGCGCCCGGGCCTCCAACTGCTCGATCCGCAGCCGCTTCTCGGCCCGCAGCACCTCGTCCCGGTGGCCGGCGTCGACCAGTTTGTCCAGTTCCTCCTTGAGGCCGCGGCCGTGCTCGCGGTGCGCCCGCAGTTCGGTCTCGCGTTCGACGCGCGCCTGCTCGACCGCCGCCCGCCCGGCGTCCGCGCGGGACAGCGACACCTCCAGGCAGGCCAGCAGCTGCCGGGCGCCCGCCGCGACGGCGTTCGCCACCCCGGCGTCGTGCTCGGCGCGTCGGCGGCGCTCGGCGGCCCGGGCGCGCGTCTCGCGCTCGGCGCGGGCGGCCCGGTCCAGCTGGTCCGCCCGGCCGGCGAGCGCGCGGACCCGCTCCTCGTGGGTGCGCACCGCGAGCCTGGCCTCCAGCTCGGCCTGCCGGGAGCCGGTGGCGGCCTCGGCCAGCCGCTGCTGCTCGGCGGTGTCCGGCTCGTCCTCCCCGGCGTCCTCCGAGTCCTCGGCCGCGGCCAGGCGTTCGGCCAACTCCTCTGCGGTGGCGAGGAGTTCCGCCAGGCCCTGGTCGGCCCGCGCGGCGGCGGCGGACAGCCGCTCGGCCTCGCCGGCGGCGGCCCTGGCCTGCCCGCCGAGGCGGCCGAGCGCGCCCGCGACCTGGGCGCGCTCCTTCTCCTGCTGCCGCCGCTGCTCGGCGAGTTGCTCCACGAAGGCGGCCGACTCCCGTCGCTGCTCGGCGAGTTCGGCCAGGTGTACGGCCGACTCGGCGCAACGGAGGGTGAGTTCGGCGATCGCCCGGGCGGCCTCCTCGACCGCCGCCCGAATCTCCAGCAGGCTCGGCACACCGTCGGAGCCGCCCTGCGCGAAGTCGGCGCCGAGCCGGTCCCCGGCGGCGGTGACGGCGGTCAGCCCGGGGTGGTCGGCGACCAGCCGCAGCGCCTCGTCGAGGGTGTCGACGACCGCCACCCGGGCCAGCAGGCCCCGCGCGGCGCCGACCAACCCGGCCGGCCCGTCGACGAGTTCGGCGGCCCAGCGGGCTCCGTCCGGCAACTCCCCGACGCCGGCGAGCGGTTCACCGGCACCCGCGATCGGCAGCGCGGCCCGGCCGGCACCCTCGATCAGCAGCGCGGCCCGGCCGGCGTCCTCGGCGCGCAGCAGCCGCAGCGCCTCGGCGGCGGTGCCGGGCGAGTCGACGGCGACCGCGTCGGCGGCCGCGCCGAGCGCCGCCGCCACCGGCACCTCGTACCCGGGGGCGATCCGCAGCAGCGCGGCCGCGGGGCCGCGCAGTCCGCTCAGCCGCTCCCCCGCGTCGAGCAGGGCGCCGGTGCCGTCCTTGCGGCGCAGTCCGAGGGAGAGCGCCTCGTGCCGCGCGGTGAGCCCGGCCCGTTCGCGCTCGGCGGCGCCGGCCGCCTCCCGGGCGGCGGCGAGGTCGCGTTCGACGGCGGCGAGCCGCTCCCGGGCTTCCTGGTGGGCGGCCTCGGCCTGCTCGTCGTCCCCGGTGGGGCCGCCGACCTGCCGCTGGAGCTCCTCGTACTCGGCCTGGGCGACCTCGGCCCGCAGCAGCGCCTCGCCGCCGGCCTCGGTCAGCCGGCCGATCTCCGCTTCGGCGGAGGCCGCCTTGGAACGGGCGGCGGCGGCCTGCCCCTGCAACCGGGCCAGGCCCTCCCGGCGGTCCGCGATGGCCCGGGCGGCGTCCCGCAGGCGACGCTCCTCGGTGGCCAGCCCGCGCTCCAGTTCGCTCCTGCGTTCGACCGCCTCGGCCAGCGCGTACTGCGCCTCCTCCAGCGCCTCGGCCAGCGCGGCCTCGTCCTCGCGGACCCGCGCGGCCTCCCGTTCCAGTTCCTCGGGATCGCGGCCGCGCCGCTCCTCGGCCTGCCCGCCCGCGGCGGCGTGCCGGGCGCGGGCCTCGGCCAGTCCGATGGTGCCGCGGGTGCGCTCAGCTAGGGCGGAGAGCCGGTACCAGGTCTGCCGGGCGGCCTCCAGGCTCGGGCCGAGCTGCTGGACCTGCGCCTCCAGCACGGCCTCGCGCTGGACGACACCGGCCAGTTCCTGCTCGACGGTGGTGCGGCGCAGCCGCAGTGCCAGCTCGTCGGCGATCTCGGCCTCGACGGCCTGCCGGAGGGCCAGCAGGTCGTCGGCGAGCAGCCGCAGCCGGGCGTCGCGCAGGTCGGCCTGGATGCCGGCGGCGCGGCGGGCGATCCTGGCCTGCCGGCCGAGCGGTCCGAGCTGGCGGCGCAGTTCTGCCACCAGGTCCTGGACGCGGTTGAGGTTGACCTGCATCGCGTCCAGCTTCCGCAGCGCCTTCTCCTTGCGCTTGCGGTGTTTGAGGACGCCGGCCGCCTCCTCGATGAAGGCGCGGCGGCCCATCGGGTCGGCGTGCAGGACGGAGTCCAGCTGGCCCTGGCCGACGATGACGTGCATCTCGCGGCCGATGCCGGAGTCGGAGAGGAGCTCCTGGATGTCCAGCAGGCGGCAGGTCTCGCCGTTGAGCGCGTACTCGCTGCCGCCGTTGCGGAACATGGTCCGGGTGATGGTCACCTCGGAGTAGTCGATCGGCAGGGCGCCGTCGGTGTTGTCGATGGTGAGGCTGACCTCGGCCCGGCCGAGCGGGGCGCGCCCGCTGGTCCCGGCGAAGATGACGTCCTCCATCTTGCCGCCGCGCAGCGATTTGGCGCCCTGCTCCCCCATCACCCAGGACAGCGCGTCGACGACGTTCGACTTGCCGGAGCCGTTCGGGCCGACCACGCAGGTGATGCCGGGCTCGAAGCGCAGGGTGGTGCTGGAGGCGAAGGACTTGAACCCGCGCAGCGTCAGACTCTTCAGGTGCACGCGGCCGGTCTCCTCGTCGCTCGCCAGGGCCCGGGGCCTGTCGTCAACGGCGACTGTATCCCCGGCGGGCCGTGCGTCCCGGGCCCGGACACGACGAAGGGACGCCACAACCGGGCGTCCCTTGCAAGCTGCGTCCCTTTCGGAGCGGCTCAGTGCACAGCGGCGTCGATCTGCGAGGACCGGGCGGGACTCAGGTGAGAGCCGGCTCCCGCTGATCCAGATCGATGCTGTTGAGCAGCGAGTGCCCGTCAGCGACAGCGGCGAGCGCGTCGTTCTCGGCCTGCATCCGAAGGAGCTCGGATTCAAGGTCCTGGACGCGCTGCTGAAGCCGTCGCATCTCGGAGAGCATTCGCGGGTCGGGGCCGCCGACGTACCCGAGAAGCGCCTTTGCCATGATGAATGGTCCTCCACGCTGAGTGACCGAACCGGAACGGTACAGGTCTAGGGGGAAGGGGGACGCACGCGCGGCGCGTCACCGGTAGTGCTGGCTGGGCACTTACGGCACAACCATCGTGAGCTGGGCTCACGAGGGCAGACGCCTGCCGGGAAAACGCGGTCGTGTGCGCGGGTTTCCAGCGTCTCACCAAAGACGGAAAGGGTCAACACGATCACCGCACGCTACCGCGACCCTGTCACCTGCCTGGCGGTGTCGTCACGCCTGGGGGCCTCGGGCCGGGTCCACCAGCTGCTCGTGGATCATCGTTCGATGCGGAGTCAACCACGAGTCTGCCCGAATGGCAACCGCATGACACCGGCAGTTGCCGATCAGTTCCGGCCCGCGCGGGTGTGGCCGGGCTCAGCGGATCTCGAAGCCCTCGTAGCCGGGGCCCACGGCCGTCCAGATCTCGGTGACGCCGCTGACCTCGCCCGGGGTTCCCGGGCCGCGCAGCAGGTCCAGCAGCAGCTCGCAGTCGGCGGCCAGTCCCTCGGCGACCACCTGCACCCGGCCGTCCCCGAGGTTGCTCGCGTAGCCGGTCAGGCCGGTCTCCAGCGCCCGTGCCCTGGTCCACCAGCGGAACCCGACCTGCTGGACCTTCCCCCGGACCCAGGCGGTCACCCGGACCGGTTCCTCACTGTGGGCGTCGCGACCGTGCATGCCCCGAGCCTAAGGCGTGTCCGGCGGTCACAGCTCCACGGGGCCGTCGACCACGCGGAGCGGGGCCCCCCGCCGGAGGGCCGGGGGGGCGGCGCGGGGGGGGGGGGGGGGGGCCGCGGGGGCCCACAGCCCCCCCCCGCCTCCGCCCCCCCCCCCC